>CAKUXT010000043.1 GCA_934700375.1 uncultured Bacilli bacterium
GAAAATTCACAAAGCCGATCCGTGTCGAAGATGATCAGCCGATCATCATCGAAGGCATCCACGCTCTCAACGACAGAATGACCGAGGAAATCCCTGATTTCCAGAAATACAAAGTCTATATCGCACCGCAGCCCCAGGTCAACATCGACAACCATACGCCTATCTCGATGACAGACATGAGATTGTTAAGACGTATCGCCAGAGACGCCAGAACAAGAGGCAGCGACGCCAGAGAGACAATCGGCATGTGGCCGAATGTCAGAAACGGCGAATTCAACTATATCTATCCGACACAGGAAAACGCAGACTTCGTCTTCGATTCCTTCTATCCCTATGAACCCTGTGTCTTGAAGAACATCGTTCTTCCGCAGTTAGACAAAATCACTCCTGACATGGAGGAATTCCTCACTGCCCAAAGATTGAAGAGCATGGTCAAGTACTTCTTGCCCATCCCCGTCGAAGACATCCCCTGCAATTCTCTGATGAGAGAGTTTGTCGGCGGATCATCCTTCAAAGACGCAAGATAAAACTTAAGACCATAAGAAAAGCGGCCGCCCCGTGAGGAGCGGTCGCTATTTTCTTAGTCAATATTTCTCAAAGAAACTGACTAAGAGCCCTGGATTAGTCGGCGAAATGGATGTTGTTGGCTCTGAGACCCTTTTCGGTAGAAGCTTCTTCGTATTCAACCTTCTGACCGACTTCGGCAGTCTTGAATCCATCCATGACTAACTGAGAATAATGGAAGAAATAATCCTTGCCATCTTCACCAGTGATGAATCCATAGCCTTTTTCTTTGTCGAACTTCTTAACAGTACCCTTCATTGTCTAAACCCTTTCTTTCGCACCGATAAAAAATCAATGCAGTAAAAATATAACACAAAACAATGCCTATAGGGAAAGATTTTTTAACTTATTTTTTGTAAGCGGTTATAAATCATTCGATTTCAAAGCCTCTTTTGGCGTGATTTTTCTGCTTTGAACCACTAAAAGGATGAATACAACAAGGCCTAAAGCAATCATTTCAAAGAAAGAAAGCAGGAAAGGCTTGATGCTCCCTTGATAACTGTTCAGTGTCAATTGAAGTGCATTTTTTATCGTTTTTTCAGTAATAGAAGAGAAAACAAGAGAATTCAGATAACTGAACAAAGACAACAAAGCAATCAGCAACAGATAATACAAAGATATTTCTTTTTTCCGATATCCTAAAGCAAGCATGACTCCGATGTTCTTCCTATCTTTCTTCATGATGAGAAAGAAGGATAAAAACATCAGAAAAGCAGACGAAAGGAAAGATAAAAGAGACAAAGAGAAGAAGACATCAGAGAGAAGTTTTAATGTTTTTTCGATTTCTTTTATCATTTCGAACATCGGGAAAGACACCTGATATTTTCGATCCTTTGTCATCATTCTCTCACAGTCTTCTTTTGTCACTTTGTCAAAATCAACTCTCATAGTAACATTATCGATATAAAAGCTGTCTTTGTTTGGATGTGTAAGAAAAAACGAATAGGCAAGAGGAAACAGAGGATCCTGATACAAGCTGAGAGAATCGTCATCATAGACAGCGCTGATCGTCAGTTCCCCTTCCATAAAATAATGATGATAACGATCATTTTCTTTTTTCGTCTTTTCAAGTGTCAGGACATACAGCTTCTCACCGATAGCATCACTAGGAAGCGAAAAGATTTCCTCTGCCATCTTTTTCGATATGCCGATTTCATCGCTTCTAGTCGGTGCATTTCCATAAAGAAGAGATTGCTCTTCCATCGAATGAAACACCAGTCCGTTTCCATCCATGGAAGAGAGAAGATCAGCCTTGATCACACCATTTTCCGTCTCGATCAATGAACCCTGGAAGCTTCCTAAATCATAAAAAGAATAAGCATTATTATCCTGTATTCGATTCAGTTTGTCTTTATAACGGGAGAAGAAATATGGAGAGAGGAAGCCGCTGATATACCCGCTTGCCGTATAGGTATACATCGGAGAAGAGAAGCTTAAAGCAGATAGGAAATCTCGGTTCTCATTATAGATTCTATAAATATCACTTACGGATATTCGATTTCTATAATCTTTATAGACTCCGATATGATTATATGTTTGCATCTTCCCATCGATGAAATAAGATGATTGTTTCAGTATCTCAAGTGTCAGCTCCTTTTGTGCATCTTTAAGAAAGGAAAGAAAGAAATCGACAATCCTGTCTTTCTTGATTCTCAGCCCTCTGCATTTGATCAGTGTCCATGGGGGATACTCCCCTTTTTCTTCTTCGTATCTCTCTTTGAAATGAAGGATTACTTTTACAAAATAAGAGGAGAATCCCTTCTCAGGAATCACGACTTTACAGGTAGTGGAAGGGTAGACATTTCGAATGCGAAAAGAATGATTCAGCTGATATTTCCATTCGCTGACATAAAAGAGAAACTCAAAAGAGACGACTTTATAGGACAATGCGCCATTGATTTCGTTTATTTCTTTTTCATCGATCTCTTTTGGTTTTTTACTGAAGAGAAGATAGTACATACCAAAAAGAGAATCTTCATCCAAAAGCAGCGCGATTTCTTCTTTCTTATAGTTTTTGACTTTATCTTCCAATCTTTCTTCTTCCGGAAGTGAATAATTGAGAATGGAATCAGCCGAGAATTTCTTCAATGTATAGGAAGACTCCCGGTATCTTGCTTTGATGGATTGACTGTTGAGAAACACTTCATTCAGTGAAGTCAGATAGAAATCCTCTTGGCAGATGACCATATCAGGATATGCAAGACAGTAATGGGATAGCTCTTCCTGAGATGCAATTTCATAATTTGCTCTTTTGATTCCTTGTTCTTTGTTTTCAATCACCATCGTATTGTCTTTCATGTACTTAGAGAAAGAACTGACTAAGGATGATGAGATATTTCCGGAAAGCTGAAAAGAAAAAGAAGAGGAGAAAAGAGCAAGTGTCAGTGAAAAGAAGACGATTGACATGAATCTAGCATGTGCTTTGAAAAATGAGAGCGCAGATTTCAGCTGTGCAGAAAGAGGATAATTTCTTCTCTCTGTTTTCTTTCTTGTTATTGTTCTGTTTTCTTCCTCTCCTTTTTTGCAAAGGCAAAGAACACCATCGACTAGTTCATAGACTGTTGCTGAAGATGGAATGGAATCCAGTTCATGCGTGATGATAAGAACAAGCCTTTTCTTCGATTCCTCTTCCAATATAGAGGTGATCTCTTTTCTTAAGGAGACATCAAGAGAACTGACAGGTTCATCGACAAGAAGAATATCAGAGTCTCTTAATAGACCTCTTGCCAAGGAGAGGCGTTTCTTTTCTCCGCCTGATGCATCTTTGAATTTCATTTTCTTTTTCGCTTTCAGTCCTACTCTTTCCAAAGCAGAAAGGAGTTTTCTTTCTTTTTCCTCTTTGCTTAGATTGATGATATCAAGAGACTTCATCAGATTCTCTTCTACTGTCTCCTCTTCCAATGAACAATAATCCTGAAATACAAAAGATACATGCTGAAAACGATAATCGGCTTTCTCCTCTTCTGTCATATTCTTCAGCTCTTTTTTATTGAAGCAGATGCTTCCCTCATATGTTTCATCAATGCAGCCGATCAAGGAAAGCAGCGTTGTCTTTCCTGCCCCTGATTTACCGATGATATAAAGAAGACCTGTGTCTTGTATACTGAGTGTAATATCCGATAGGACAGGTTTATCATGATATCTTTTTGTCAAATGAGAGATTTCAATCATCAGTCTTCGCCCTCCAATTGTTCTTTTACTTCATCATCTTTTACTCTTCTTAATGCAAAATAGGAAGATAGGAAAGATATCAGAAACACAAGAACAAACAACAATAAAAGATAAGAAAAAGAGAGTCCTTGCATCAATGTAGGATAGTAATACGATTGTAGAAGCGAATCGACTAGAAGGGAAAGAACGATAGAAGAAAACAATAGAAGGATACCTGCACACATGAAAAAGAGAAGAGACATCGTAAAGACAATCGTACGTTTGTTCTCTTTTTGATTTTCTTCAATCGTCAGAAGAGCAAAAAAGCGAATGTTATCGATATACAAAGAATAAATGATCAGAAATTCAGAAAGACAGGCACCTAAAAGGTTCAGAACAAGAAAAAGAAAAACAACCTTCAGCAAAGAAGAGACAATATCGATGACACTCTCCTCTATCTTGATAGCCTCATTGGTAAAGATCATATGATCGCCATTGTCTTTGAAAGAAGAATAGAGAGAAACATCCTCTCTATAACAAAGGACTTCATGAGATAGATAATCCTCTTCTTTGTATTTATCGATATCAAAATAAGAGGATAAGGTAATATCGCTTTGATATTCTTCTGATGCTTTCTCCAGTTTCTTTCTGGATATCGAATCAAAAAGAGAATGATAATCATAAAAGACAGTCGGCTGATTCAATAATTTCTTTTCTTTTGAAATGCCGACTATCTTAAAAGAATAATCAAAAGAAAGAATCTCATCCCGCTCTATCTCTCTTAACGGGAAAGATACTTGATAGGTGAAGTGAATCTCTTTACCTAAGACATCACTTTCAAATTCAGACGCAAAAGATTGATTGACTACAACTTCATCACCGCTTTGAAATCCTCTTCCTTTCATGATTCTGGATTCAGCCTGAACAATGACTGGCGAAAACAAAGTCATCACTTCCTTGTTATAAAGAAGGACTTCTCTTGAAGAGGGAAGGAAATAGGAAAGGCTTGGATAAACTTTACTGAGATGGTATTTTTCTCGTATCTCTTTTTCCGGTATCGCGTATTTTTCTAGACTTAGATGCCCTTCCTCTGCGATTTTTACTTTCTGCTGTACCTTCAGTGTTTCATATCCGTAATGTTCCTTTGCAATTGAAGACATAAACGAAGAAATATTGGAATTGATGACAAGCGAAAAATAGACAAGAGTCAGATTCAGGACTAAAAAGATACAGGACAGAATTACTCTTCTCTTTTTGAATCTGATATATTTCCACTGTAAAGACAAGGCGTTTTTCAACGAGATCGACTTTGATTTTTCTTCTTCTCTCTGATCAGTTGTTCGATCAGACTTAGCGTCATCTGTCTTTAAAACATTCAACCGTCCATCCCTCAGTTCATAAAGAACATCAGCAAGAAGAAACGCATTCTTTTCATCATGACTGACCATTAAAACAAGATGGTCTTCTGCAATCTCTTTGAGAATCGAATAAATATCAAGAGATGTCTTTTCATCAAGCTGACCAGTAGGCTCATCGAGAATCAATACTGGTTTATCTAGCACTAGAGCACGGGCGATGGATACTCGCATTTTCTCTCCGCCTGATAGAGTTGTAACATCTCTCTCTTCAAATCCTTCAAGTCCTACCTTCATCAATGATTCTTTTACTTTGGTATCGATATCATTCTTGTTTTTCAATAATAGAGGAAACGATACGTTGTCTTTGACACTGAGATAAGGAAGCAGAAGCGAAGACTGAAAAACAAGAGAGATCTTCTCTCTTTCGTTTCCTTTGATCTCTCCTTTCTGAAGCGAAAGGACATGACATAGTAAAGAGAGGAAAGTAGTCTTTCCAGATCCGCTTTTTCCTAACAGGACAACAAATCCGCTATCAGGAAAAGAGACTGAAATATCTTTCAGCACCTCCTTTTCCTGATAAGAATAAGAAATATGATTGACTTGAATCAAAATAATCCCCTCATGTAAATATTTGTTTACATAAGGGGAAATTCAAAAAATCAGAGCGATTTTAATGTATTTGTAAGATGAAGGCTCTTCGCTTTGAGATAGATTGCATTCTCAAGAAGACAATAAGAAGTCAAAGCGCCGACACCGCCTGGAACTGGTGTGTAATTGATATTATCTGTCTCATCGACCGTAAAGGAGAGATCTCCAGAGCGCGATGAGAAGCCACAATCAATGATGGTGACACCCTCTTTAAGTACTTCTTTTTTCACAAGTCCTGAATGACCGGAAGCCAATATGATGATATCGGCATTCTTGAGATATGCATCTCTTTTTCCTTCATCAGTCTTTGAATGGAGAAGTGTTACATTCGCATTCTTCTTATTGAGAAGTTCAAAACAAGGAAGGCCTAAAGAAAGAGAACGTCCGATGACGACTGCGTTTTTGTTTTCAGTCTCAATATTGTAATAAGAAAGGATTGTTTTGACTGACTTTGCCGTTGCCGGAAGATAGTTAAGATCTCCAGAGAAGAGCATTCCGCGATTGATATCGCTAAGCATATCAGGATCGCTGTCGCTTGGAATCAGATCGATGAATTCCTTCTCTTCTTTGATGGGGAGCGGACGTAGCAATAAGACGCTATGATTGGAAATACCTGCTTTGAAGATAGAAAGGTTTTCTTCTTTTGTCTTATCTTTGTCATAATAACCGACGACATAGGGAACAGAAAAGGACTCCAACAGTTTCTTGATGCTATTGAGGTAGCTGGCACAGTCCTGATTGTCCTGATCAAGATACAAATAGAAAGAGAGCGGAACGGAAGAAAGATTCTGCATTATGACCTCTTTTAATAGAGGACGAATGACTTTACCTGATAACTGTCTCATAAATCCTCCATCTTTTTAGAAGCCGGAACTTTCGGAAGGCCAGGCATTGTGAAGATATCGCCAGTGAGTGGAACAATGAATTTCGCACCAGTGAAAACACGATATTCTTTGATGTGAAGCGGAACATGAGGAACATTGATCAGATGCGGATCATCGCTTAAGGAATTGGGAACCTTTGACATACAGACGGAGAAATCAGAAACAGGAAGTTTCATGATCTCTTTCAGTTGTTCTTCAGAATGAGAAGAATATTCGACTGAAGTCGATCCATAGATCTCTGTTGCAATCTTCTCAATCTTCTCTTTCATTGTCATAGAAGCATCGACAATCGGAGCAAACTCCTCTTTCTTCTCTACAGAAAGAATATCGATGACTTTCTTAGCCAGTTCAACGCTTCCCTTCGGTCCATCTGTATAAGATGAATTCAAAGCATAAGGAATATTGTTCTCTTTCAATAGTTCGATGATGGCATTTGTCTCATTCTCAGTATCGCTAGAGAAATGATTGATGCTGACCAAGCAAGGAAGATGATACAAAGACACGTTGGAGACATGTTTAAGAAGATTGGAGAAGCCTTCCTTGACAGCTTCTACATTCTCTTCCTTCATATCGGCATAAGCGACACCGCCATGAAGCTTCAAAGAGCGGACAGAAGTAACCATGACAATCAGATCCGGTGCTTTATCCTGCAAAGGAGAGACAATATCAAGGTACTTCTCCATTCCTAAGTCAGAACCAAATCCAGCTTCTGTCACAACATAGTCGCCAAAGCGAAGCGCCGTATCCGTTGCAATGATGGAATTGGTACCATGTGCGATATTGGCAAAAGGTCCGCCGTGAACAAAAGCAGGAGTATGATATCTGCTCTGGACAAGATTCGGATATAAAGCAGTATGGATCAGTTTCTTAATTGCTGTTCTAGAATGAAGGTCTCTGACGTAGACTGGCTTATCATCTTTGGTATAGGCGACAAGAATGCTTTCAACTCTATTCAAGAAGTCTTCTTCATCTTTGCATAAACAGAAGATTGCCATCACTTCCGAAGCAGCTGTAATGACAAAAGAAGAATGATGCGGAACGGCCTTCTTGTCATCCAATGCGACTGTCATGCTTCTTAAAGAGCGGTCGTTCATATCCATTGCGCGAGGGAAGATGATTCTATCAGGATCGATATCGATATTGTGTTGATAAAGTTCATTGTCGACCAATGCGCCAATCAGATTATTAACGCTTGTAATAGCATGAATGTCGCCAGTGAAATGAAGATTGATATCATCCTCTGGTTCAACGACAGCTTCACCGCCTCCGGTTCCTCCTCCTTTGACACCGAAGACCGGACCTAAGGAAGGTTCACGGAGAGCTAAAACAGCATTCTTGTTCAAATAGGACAAGCCATCAGCCAAACCGATTGCAGTCGTCGTCTTGCCTTCGCCTGCTTTGTTCGGTGTCATGGCAGTGCATAAGATCAGTTTTCCTTTTCTTTCTCTTTTCTTAGAAAGAGAGAAGGAATCAATCTTCGCTTTGTCATAGCCAAACGGAATACAGTCTTCCCTATCGATTCCTAATTTTTCAAGGATCGGTTGAATGTCGTAATGCTGATTCATGCTTTTTCCTCCTTTATTTATTCAAAACAGAACTTAGATACTGGTAAATCTCTTCCTTGCTTCCTTTTCTGATATCAGGGAACTGATTTCTTAAAAACGTTCTCTGTTTCTTTGCATACTGATGCGTATGTACTTTGATGAGTTCTTTAGCCTCAGAAAAATCTTCTTTTCCGTTTTCCATCGCCTCAATGATTTCATCATAGCCGATGCAATGGAAAGGACGCAAGTCTTTTCCGTATTGTTTGACAAGCTTCTTCACCTCATCGACAAAACCTTCGGAGAACATCTGATCGACACGCTTGTCGATCTTTTCGTTCCCTAAGTCTTTATCGATTTCAAGCTGAAGGAATTCAACAGGATAAAGCGGTTTTCCATCATTTTCTTTCAGAATCTCATCTCTTGTCTTTCCGCTATCGGACTGAACAAGAGCTCTGACAAGTCTTCTTGGATTCTTGTTGTCGATAGATTCATAGGTCTTTAGATCTCTTTCCTTCAGAAGCTTCTGAAGTTCTTCTAAAGGAAGCGAATCATAATAAGCTTGTTTATTATTCTCTTCCTTTTCAAAAGCGTAGTTGAAAAGGAGACCTTTTACATAAAGGAAATTGCCGCCTACGACAAGGACATCCTTGTTCTCGTTCAGATATTTTTCCAAAATCGGTCTTATCTCCGTCTGGAAAAGATAAACGGACATTTCATGATCAGGCTCATATTCATCGGTAAAATAGAAATCGAGTCCTTCGATCTCCTCTTTTTTCGGTTTATCGGTTCCTATCTGCATCATTTTGAAGCACTGGAAAGCATCTGCTGAAATGACAGGAACATGATACTTCTTTGCCAAAGAAATAGCCAAAGAAGTCTTTCCGCTTGCCGTCTGACCTAGAATACAGTAAATCAAAATCCGCTCCTCCTGAAAATACGTTCAATATCATCTTTTGTAAGACGAATCATGGTCGGTCTGCCATGCGGGCAGTTTGCCGGGTTCTTGCATTTGGCAAGATCACGAAGCAATGCTTCCATCTCGCTAAGCGGCATGACATGATTGGCTTTGATAGACATCTTGCATGCGATTGTCGCAATCGTTAAATGAAGAAGGGATAAGGGATCACAGGCTTCATCATTCAGACAGGCATGAACACAGTCCTGAATCACATTGTTCATGTTGCCTTCGTTGAGGAAGGAAGGAATCTCCATAGCCTTTGCTGTATGAGGGCCGAAAGACTCTACCATAATGCCTACAGATGCAAGACGGGCGATATGTTCTTCATCGAAGTTGACTTCCTCTTTCGGGGTAAGATCGATGGTGATCGGAATAAGAGGAACGATTCTGCTTCTGATCGACGCGAATAAGGCTTCAGTCTTTTCATAGTTGATTCTCTCTGCTGCAGCATGCTGGTCAATCATATAGAAGCCGTCCTTGCTGTCACAGATGATATAAGTATCCAAGACCTGACCGATCGGATGCATTTCAGGAAGCTTGTGGGAATAGCCTAAGTCATTGAAGATCGTATTGTAATAATCTTCTTTCTCGTAGTAGGCTTCCGGTTTTCTGATGCTAGGAATCTCTATAGCAGGTTTCTCTTCTTCTGTTTTTGGTGTGATGACAGTCTCTTCTTTTTTGAAGGTAGGAACATAGGGAGTCTTAGAGACATAAGTCTCCTCTATAGGAAGAGAATCCTGAAGATAGACTTTCTCTTCTTTCTCTTCCAAAACAGGATAAGAAGAAGGTTCCTCTTTCACTTCTTTCTCTTCATCCAATTCCAAACCGAGAGGATCCTCATTCTTTCCCATCAGCTTCTCGCTTTTAGGATCCTGACTTGCAAAATAGATTGGCTTTTTCATCTCAAGCGTTTTGATGACTTCGTTCTTGATATCTCTTGCAATCTCATCTTCCATTGAAATTCTGACTTCCTTCTTGGTCGGATGGACATTGACATCAACAAGAGAGGAATCAATATCAAGACAGATGACATCAAACGGATAACGCAAAGGAGGAAGATAATCTTTATAGGCATCCTCGATTGCTTTATTGATCTTGTAATCGTAAATGGAGCGATGGTTGAGGAATGTCAGCATATCCTTTCTTCTTGAATAATTGATTTCCGGTTTGGAAATAAAACCGGAGAAGGAATAAGCAACTCCTTCTTTCTTGATCGGATACAATGACTGAACAATCGTATTTCCGTAAATCTTCTGAATGCATTCAAGAAGATCGTTTCTTCCCGATGTTCTGAAGATTTCTCTTCCATCGATGACCAATGAAAAAGAAATGTTCGGAAAACCTAAGGCCAGATGTTCGACTGTTTCGATAATGCTATATGTCTCTGCTTGCTGAGAGCGCAGATACTTGAGTCTTGCAGGCGTATTGAAAAAGAGATTGCTCACTTCAAATACTGTTCCTTTTCTGCTAGGAGCATCACTGACGCGAAGCTCTTCATTCGGATTGGATTCCACTCTTGTTCCAACCCCTGTAAGAGAACATGTTGTCAATACAACCTGTGAGACAGCAGCGATAGACGGAATCGCTTCTCCTCTGAAACCGAGCGTATGGATTCGATTCAGATCGAATTCTGTCTTGATCTTGCTGGAAGCATGTCTTAAAAAGCAATGGATAGCATCTTCTCTATCCATGCCATATCCGTCATCTTTGACAAGAATCGTTCCTTTTCCGGCATCTGTTACGCCGACATAGATGTTCTTGCTTTCGGCATCGATGCTGTTTTCAACCAATTCCTTGATGACAGAACTTGGTCTTTCGATAACTTCACCGGCAGCGATAAGGTTAGCAAGCTCCGGTCTCATCAATTCAATTCTGGACATCAGCGGATCCTCTTTTTCAGATTGATCAGATAGTTCAAAGCATCAAGAGGAGACAAGGTCATCGGATCAAGTCTCTTCAATTCATCCATGACAGGATCGGCTTTGACTTCTTCTTTCTTGATTTCTTTCACCTGAGAACGTTCGACCGCGCTCTGTTTCTCCAGTGAAACAAGAAGTTCATCGGCACGTGAAATGATCTCATCGGGAAGACCTGCGAGTTTTGCGACATTGACACCGTAAGAGCGGTCCATACTTCCCTCTTTCATGCGATACAAGAAAGTGACCTTTCCATCGCTTTCACTGACTTCGCAATGGATGTTTTTGACGGCGTGGATCTTTTCGCTAAGCTTGGTGATTTCATGATAATGAGTCGAGAAGAATGTCTTTGCATGAACATGTCTTACGATATATTCGATGATGGACTGTGCAATCGCCATACCATCGAATGTTGCCGTTCCTCTTCCGATTTCATCAAAGAGGAAGAGAGAATGATTGTCGGCTTCTTCTAAAGCTTCCGCCACCTCGCTCATCTCTGTCATAAACGTGGACTGACCTTTGATCAGGTTGTCGCTTGCACCGATTCTTGTGTAAAGTGAATCGAATATCGGCATGCTGCAGCTCTCTGCAGGGACAAAGGAACCCATCTGAGCCATGATGGAAAGAAGTCCGAACTCCTTCATATAAGTGGACTTACC
>CAKUXT010000044.1 GCA_934700375.1 uncultured Bacilli bacterium
CGATATCTATCAGGATAAGAGAAAGGCGGTTGATACACCTGTTCTTCCGACAATTGTTTCATCTGTTGATGAAAAATCCGATACGGCCGTTATCGAAGAAAAGAAAGAATAATAATGATAGCCAGGACCTAGTCCTGGCTATTTCATTGTTGAAAAAACATATAGATGTAAGCGCTTCAATGGACAATACGCGTTGTTTACATCAAATGATATGGGAGTTGTTGAAAATGTCTTAATTTCCTTTATTTTATCATTAGTTAACTTTATAATTTATATATAGATTGTCTATTCAATGGCAGAGGGAGGTCAACATGCCAAACAACGAAGAAATGGTAGCGATGATTCTTGCAGGCGGCAGAGGCACACGATTGAAGTCATTGACAAGCACGATTGCAAAACCGGCTGTCTATTTTGGTGGAAAGTACAGGATTATCGACTTTCCATTAAGCAACGTTGCCAATTCCGGAATCCATACGGTCGGCGTTCTTACTCAGTATGAGTCAAGCACACTGAACAACTACATCGGAAGCGGTCGAAATTGGGGCCTGAATGGTACAAACGCTTTAGCATCCATTCTTCCTCCCAGAGAGACACCGAACGGTGCAAACTGGTATTCTGGAACGGCTGATGCCATCTATCAGAACATCGACTGGCTCGATAAGACAAAATGCGAATATGTCGTGATTCTTTCCGGCGATCACATCTATAAGATGGATTATTCGGAAATGCTTGCTTTCCACAAGGAAAACAGCGCCGATGTCACCATCGCCTGTATCCGTGTTCCGATGGAAGAGGCTCCACGTTTCGGTATTGTCGTCACCGACAACAATAACCAGATCACGGAATTCCAGGAGAAGCCGAAGAAACCCAAGAGCGATTATGCTTCTATGGGTATCTATATCTTCTCTTATCCGCTCTTGAGAAAAGCGCTTCTGAAAGATGCCAAGGATGAGAAATCCAGCCATGACTTCGGAAAGAACATCCTTCCTACTTTATTGGATCAGGGAAAGAGACTCTTCGCCTATCCTTTCAAAGGATACTGGAAAGATGTCGGAACCGTTCATTCTTTATGGGAAGCCAATATGGACTTGCTCGATCCTAATTGCGAACTTCATATCTTCTCTTCTGATTTCAAGATCTATTCTGCTGATCGTTCCACAAGACCGCAGTTCATCTCTCCGACTGCTGACGTCAAGGATGCTGTCATCAACCAGGGCGCTGTCGTCCGCGGTGAAGTCAGACATTCCGTCATCTGCGGCGATGTTGTCATCGAAGAGGGGACACATGTTCATAACTCTGTCATCTTGCCTGGCGCTGTAATCAAAAAAGGCGTCACGCTTGATTATGCGCTCGTTGGCGGAAACACTGTCATCGATAAAGACCAGATCGGCACAAAAGAAGATGTTGTCTTGGTCAATGTCGTTGAGGAATAGGAGACAAAATTATGGCATACAAAGTACTTGGTTTAGTCGATTGCTTCAACAATCCTGGTTTTGGTCCTTTGACACAGAACCGTTCGCTTGCTTCTACTACTTTCTTAGGAAGATATTCCTTTGTCGATTTCCCGCTTTCCAACTTCCTCAATTCCGAGATTCCTTCGATGGGCATTCTTTGTCAGAATCACATCCGTTCCTTGTCCAAACATGTCGGAAACGGAAGAAGCTGGATCAGCAATACCAAGATCGGTGATTTCTCCATTCTCTTTGACGAACCCAATGTTGCAAATCCCGGTTATAATACGGATGTCGCCTGCCTTTTTGAAAACATGGAGTTCTTAAAGGCTCAGCATCCTGATTATGTCATCATCGCTTCTCCTCATATGGTCTATGAAGTCGACTATAAGAAGTTATTGGAAGAGCATATCGCTTCCGGCAATCGCATCTCTCTTCTTTATACTCACATCGAAAAGGGATTAAAGACTTCCTTCATCAATCAGAAGAAAGTCGATATCTCTCCACGCGGCAAAGTCCGTGGATTGGAGATCAATCGCGGCGACAGCGATGAAGGCAATATTTCTTTAGGCAGCATCATCTTGGATTATCCGATGTTGGAATCCCTGATGGAATACGCATCTGGCACTTCTTCCTTCTTCAACCTCAGCGATGTTTTAAGCTATCTCTCCGCCTCTGTTCTCATCCGCGCTGTCGAAGTAAAAGGATATGTCCGCTGCTATGATTCTTTAAGCCATCTCCTTCAGTATTCTCTTGAACTTCTTAACGATGATGTCTTCAATTCTCTCTTCAAGGAGAACTGGCCGATTCACACAAGAACCTATGACACTCCTCCGACCTTATACAGAAACGATGCAGTAGTCAGAAACTCCAATCTTGCTAACGGCTGCGATGTTCAGGGTACCGTTATGAACTCTATCTTAGGACGTAATGTCGTTGTCAAGAAGGGTGCAGTCATCAAGAACAGCATCATCTCCAGCGGCTGTCTCATCGGCGAGAATACGCATATTGAAAACGCCGTCGTCGATCGTGATGCCAAAGTCATTCACATCAACGAGCTTGTCGGAACCTTAGAAGATCCTATCTATGTGAAAAAAGGAGACATCATCTAATGAAAATCCTTCTTGTCACCAGTGAATCTCTCCCCTTTGCAAAGTCGGGTGGCCTAGGTGATTTCATCTGTTCCTATTCAAAAGCTTTGCACAACTTAGGAGAAGATGTTTCCGTTATCATGCCTCTGTACAAACAAATCCGTGATAAGTTCCCGGAAGTCATGCAGGGGTTCTACGATCAGTTTGATTTCAAAATGTCCTGGAGAACGCAGGGATGCGGAGTCTTCAGATTGGAATATGAAGGTGTCCCCTTCTATTTCCTCGCTATGGACCGCTTTGACAGAGACAATATGTACGGCTATGGCGATGACAAGGAAAGATTTGCCTGCTTTGTCATGGCAGTCAATACGTTCCTGACAAGACATAATGAATACGATGTCGTTCATTGCAACGACTGGCAGGCTGCTGTCCTTCCCTTGCTTTTAAGCTATAATCCGAAATCCATCAAGACAGTTCTTACCATTCATAACCCCGCCTATCAGGGCTGGGCGACAAGACAGGACCTCTATGATTATTTCAACTTCTCCACCGGCTATTATGATTCCGGCTATGTGAGACTTGGAGATTCCTTCAACTATCTTAAGACCGGCATCATGTCTGCTGATAAGATCAATACTGTCAGCAAGACACACGCTCAGGAACTGATCAACGACCATACAGGATTCGGCGGAATCGGTGCCATCATCGATTGGTGCAGACATTATGATTTCTCCGGTATCGTCAATGGTCTTGATACGGATTTATGGGATCCTAGAACCGATAAACTCTTAGCAAAACATTATTCTATCGAAGATTACCGTGAAGGAAAGAAAGAGAACAAGAGAGCGCTTCTTCGCACCCTTGGAATCGATGAGAACTTCTCTGGCCCGCTTTTCTCTGCCATCACTCGTCTCTCTTCTCAGAAAGGCGTCGAAAGAATTCTTGATCTCTTCCCGCATCTAGAAGAACACAATGCAAGACTTGTCGTCATCGGAACAGGTGAGATGGAGGATGAGTTTTTAGCCAAGGCTCTTCATTATCCCAATGTCTACTTCGTCAAACGTTATGATGAGAACCTTGCCCATCTCCTTTATGCGGCTAGTGACTTCTTCTTGATGCCCAGCTATTTTGAACCATGCGGAACCAGTCAGATGATTTCAATGCGTTATGGAACACTTCCGATCGTCAGCAATGTCGGCGGACTCAATGATACGGTCAAGGATGTCTCTCTTGGACAGGATGCAACCGGCTTTGTCTTTTCCAACAATGATTACTTCGGTTGTGTCAACTCTTTCTATACAGCCTGTTCTCTGTATCATCAGAACAGACTTGATTCGATGATTCAGAACGGTATGAAGGGCGATTATTCCTGGAAAAAATCCGCAAAAGAATACCTCGCTTTGTACCATTCTATCGACTGGAAATAAGGAAAGCGGTTTTCTTTTCTTATTTCCTATTCCTAAAAACCAAATTTTTGTTTACTTTAGAGCGCCTTGGCTATATAATAAACCATGCGTTTAAAGCATTTATCGCGTAATAATCAGAAACGGAGGATACGAATATGGCAGTACCGACTAGAAGAAGAGGCCATGCAAAACAGGGCCAGGTGAGACAAAACACCGCCTTGAAGGCTGTTAATACTGTTCCGTGCAGCAACTGCGGAGCTCAGATCAGACCTCATCATGTCTGCCCTAATTGCGGTTTCTACAACGGCAAGAAGGTCAAAGACGTCAAGGAAGCTGAATAACTTCAACCCCTGTCTGTTAGATTTGAAAAGCCCACCTTTCGTGGGCTTTTTTCGCTAAAAGGAGAATGACATATGACATATTTGGAAAAGATCACCTATCTGACCGGTAATTTCATCCAACTCTCTCAGTTCACGCTGAAGAACGCGTTTCGTTTTATCTGCCTTCTTGAAAACAAGAACAGAGAGAATGCCTATACAGAACAAAGCGATGCCGGTTTTGTTGTCGCTGAGAACAAAGCAAAAGAACTGATTCAGCAGTTCACTTTCAAAGGAAGCGATGAGATTCTTTCTTTCTTAGAGAACAAAGGCCTCTCTTTGAAAGATCATCAGAAACTCACATTTGTTCTGAAGAAAAGAGACTATATCGTCTCTGCTTTCTATCTTGACAACGCCAATCAGATTGCGACAGAAGAGATTGCAGTCTATGTCAGCAAGATCAATGAGCTTCAGGGCTATTGCGACAAAGCGATGGAACTGAATCAGAATCTTGTAAAAGAGTGCGATCGTTTGTATTGACATAATGAAAGAAGCCTTCTGATTCGGTATAATATTATAGAAAGAGAAGTATTGTTATGATTGACTTTAATCCTGAGCTATTGACGCTGAAATCGATTCTGTTTCAGCATAGAAGTTTCCATGAAGCGTTCTTCAGACTGAAACTGAACGAACGTGTTTCCTCCCTTCGCATCGAACGTGCAAAGGCAAGAATCTCATTCATATTGAGACATAAGGAATCGCTGTCTTTTGAATGCCGGAATCTTTTCCCTTGCTATGATATCTCTCAGGATGAATTCCTTCTTTCTTTGATCGCTCTTTCTGTTCTTCGCAATGAGAAGGCAAGCGAAGACGACGTAAGAAACGCCTATTGTGAGACATTCCAGTCGATGAGAATGCTTGGCGACATGAATAAGAATGCCGCTGTTCTTTTAGAAGCAGCAAAGAAGCCTTTCATCATTCCTGATGAGGTGAAAAAGTCTCCTTGCTTCTATAATTCTCTGATTCTGGAGATGCCTGAGTTCTTCCTTGCTGAACTCTATAAAGATTATTCTCTCACAGAGGCTTTGTCTATCTGCCGCACTTTAAGAAGCAAAGCGAGCTTCTATTATAAGAGCATCGACAATAAAGAAGTGTCTGACGCACGTCTTAATAAAGTCACGCTCACAGATGGTTCTTTCCTTTATCTGTCCAAGAATCCGATTCCTACAACGGAAATGAAGGGAGAAGGACTTTACTCGGTTCACTTTATCGAGAACGAGGCTATGTCCCATTTAGGAGCCTCTCCTCTTTCTTCTAGCGTTCTGATTGTCGGAACAAAGGATGTCACATCTTATCTTCCCTTTGCCTATAAGATCAAGGATTGCTATCAGAAACAGCTTATCCCTGTTGAAGAAGACAGCGTCAAATACCGTTATGCCGTCAATCTTTCCTTCCAGCATCATTTTGACTATGTGAAGCCTTTATGCTCATCGATGGATTTATTGAAGACCTATCTTTCTTATGATTCCTTTGAGACAGTCGTCTACTTTGCAAAAGACAGCAGAGTCGGCTTGGCAAGACGAAAACCGGAGATTCTTCCTTCTCTTGAAAAGAGAACGTTCCTTACATCTGTTTCGAAAGAAAAGAAGGAATTGGAAGAATCCGCCATGTTTGTCAAAAAAGGCGGATACCTTCTCTTTGTCTCTTCTTCTTTCTTCAAGAAGGAGACAGAAGAAGTCATCCGCGATTTCCTTTCCAAGCACAAGGATTTCTCTCTTGAAGAAGAAAGAATGGTCCTTGGCGATGCTTCTGAATCGGATTTAGGCTATTATGCGATACTTAGGAGGACAAAAGAATGAACAGCATTTATTCTTATTCCTTGGATGATTTATCCAAAATCATGCAAAGCATGGGCGAAAGCAATTATCGTGCCAAGCAGATTTTCTCATGGCTTTATAAAAAGAGAGTCAAATCATTCGATGAGATGTCTGATGTCAAGAAAACCTTCCGCGATGTTCTGAAGGAGAATTTCGATTTCTCTCTTCCTACTATCGATGTCATGGAAAAGAGCGCTGATGGAACGATCAAATGCCTTTTCAGACTGAAGGACGGCGAAAGAGTCGAAGGCGTTCTGATGCACTATGTCTACGGTTATTCCGTCTGCGTATCTTCTCAGGTCGGCTGCAATATGTCCTGTGCTTTCTGTGCCTCCGGTTTATTGAAAAAGAAAAGAAATCTTACGCCTGATGAAATGTTAGGTCAGGTTCTTGCATTCGATGAGATGCTTCGCAAAGAAGATTCTGAAAAACATGTCACCCATTGTGTCGTCATGGGAACAGGTGAGCCATTTGACAATTACGACAATGTTCTTTCCTTTATCCGCATCCTCAACTGCCCCTTTGGCATGGATATCGGAGCAAGACATATCACCGTTTCCACCTGCGGTGTCGTTCCTTCCATCCTTCGCTTTGGAAAAGAAGGACTTCAGGTCAATCTTGCTATCTCTCTTCATGCTCCGACCAACGAGCTTCGTGATAAGCTGATGCCGATTAATCATGCTTATCCGCTTGATAAACTGATTCCTGCCATTGTGCAGTATGGAAAAGATTCCGGCGGAAGAAGAGTCACATTCGAATATATTCTTATCAAAGGCGTCAATGATAGCATCGAGTGCGCAAAGAAGCTCTATCTTCTCATCGCACCGACTTTCGGCTATGTCAATCTGATCCCCTATAATCCTGTCATGGAAAACGGATTTGAGAGATCTCCGGATGCGAATGTCGAATTGTTCCATTCGTATCTTCTTCAGAAGAATGTCAAAGCCACAATTCGTAAAGAATTCGGCAGCGATATCGATGCGGCGTGCGGTCAATTGAGGGCAAAGTATGGAAAACACGAATAATTTCAATGGGACGATCTATGCGATTTCCGATATCGGAAAGAAGAGAAAGAACAATGAGGATGCCGCGTATTGCGCTAAGAGCCAGTATGGTATCTTCTTGATCGTCTGCGATGGCATGGGCGGACATAGAAAGGGCGAAGTCGCTTCCAAGATGGTTGTCGATAGCCTTTCTGTTCCTTTCTGTGAGGCAAGACATGTCTTCACGGTGTTCAGAGGAAAACATTTCCTCGCTCATCATTCCAAAAAGGTCAACAAAGAGATCTATCATCGCGCTGTGACCAATGACGACTATCGCGAGATGGGTACGACTGAATCTGCAGTCTTGGTCTGTCAGGATGGAACCTGCGTCTTTTCAGTCGGAGATTCAAGAGTCTATTCTTTCTCCAAGAAGGACGGGCTTGTTCAGATCAGCAAAGACCAGAGCTATGTCGGCATGCTCTTTGAATCCGGAAGAATCGCAAAGGCCGATATGAAGAATCATCCGCAGAGAAATCTGTTGACAAATGCGGTTGGTCTTAATGCCAATCTCTCCAATTATGAAGAGTTTGTTATTGATAATGATTCCTACGATTCACTTCTTTTATGCACTGATGGTTTATATAATATGATTTCAGAAGACGATATGAGACAAGTCCTTTCCGACACTTCCCTTGATACGGAAGCCAAGTCGAAAGAGCTTGTGAAACGCGCTTTGGATGCCGGCGGAAATGACAATGTCGCCGTCATCATTTTGGAGAAGTGATTATGTATGAGAATGTAAAGTTCAACGAGATCATCGACGACAGATACAAAATCATCGAATCGCTTGGCGAAGGCGGCATGGCAATCGTCTATAAAGCACATGATCTCATCAATGACAGAGACGTCGCTTTGAAGATGCTGAAACAGTCTACGGCTGCCGATAAGGTCAACCTCAATCGCTTTGAAAGAGAAGCAAGAGCTGCCGCCAGTCTCAATCATCAGAACATCGTCAAAGTCGTCAATGTCGGTACTTATAACGGCCTTCCTTACATGGTCAACGAATTTGTCAACGGACAGAACCTGAGACAGGTTCTTGATGTCAGAGGCAAGTTCTCTTTTATGGAAGCCTGCGATATCATGTACCAGCTCTGCTCTGCTGTTTTATATGCGCACAATCATGGTGTCATTCATCGTGACATCAAGCCACAGAATGTCTTCTTGACCACTGATGGTACGATCAAGCTTGGTGATTTCGGCATTGCGACATTCCAGAACGGCAGTCATGTTACACGCTCTGAAGTGATCGTCGGCAGTGTCCATTACATTGCTCCTGAAGTTGCGGATGGCAATCCTGCTTCTGTCAGAAGCGATATCTATTCGATGGGCATCACTTTCTTTGAACTGATCACAGGCCGTGTTCCTTTTGATGCGGATAGCCTTGTCAAAGTCGCTCTGATGCAGATTAAGAATAAGTTCCCCAGCATCAAGAAATTCAACCCGAAGACACCGGAATGCATTGAATCTATCATTTACCGTGCGGTAGAGAAGGATCCTCGCGATCGTTATCTCTCTTGCGAATATATGAGAAAAGATATTGAGAAGATCTTGAAGAACCCTGATCTTCTTCAGAAGAAGAAGTCTTTCCTCTTTGCTCTTTTCCATCCTGATTCAGAAGAGAACGAGGAGAGAAAAGCGGAGAAGAGACAGAAGAAAGCGTTGAAGAAAGCTGCAAGACTTGCGAAAAAGGAAAAGCAAAATGACAGGTAAGACCTATCTTGTTCTTTCCACTTCTTCTTATGGTTATCAGCTTTATGATGATGAGACCCATGAGACTTCATTCCATGAACATAGAAGAAAAATCTCTTTTCAGGAAAAGAAGATTGTAATCGGTGACCGCGTCACGCTCGACGATGCCGGCTTCATCAATCAGATCGAAGACAGGAAAAATTATCTTCCCCGACCAAGACTGAGCAATGTGGACTGTGTCTATGTTCTTGCTTCTTTGACACAACCCGATTTTTCAAGCTATCTTCTTGATAAGTTTCTTTCTTTGATCTCTTATTCTTCTTTGAAAGCCGGAATCATCCTTACGAAATACGATCTTCTTTCACCCGTTGAAAAAAGAAAAATGAAGAATAGGATGTCCTGGTATCAGAAGATCTCATACCCTGTTTATTTTGTGAATGCGAAAGATGATGCAAAATTCGATTTTCCGAAGCTGAGAGAAGACATCAAAGGGAAAACCGTTGCCTTTGTCGGACAGACCGGTGTCGGTAAATCTTCCTTGATGAATTCAATCGATGAGAACTTCTCCAGAAAAGTGGATGCTCTTTTTGTCAATTCCGGAAGAGGAAGACATACGACAAAGGAAGTTGTCCTTCTTCCTTATCAGGACGGATTCCTTTTCGATACTCCTGGATTCTCTTCTTTGGATCTTATCGATATCAACTCTAAAGATCTTGCGCTCTGTTTCCCCGGCTATGAATCCTATACCGGAAAATGCAAATTCACAGACTGCCTTCATAAAGAAGAAAGCCTAGGATGCAAGGTGAAAGAGGATGTCGGAAGTCGACTTTCGTTGGATTCTTATGAAAACTATCTTAAAATATTGGAAGAAGTAAAGGAGAACGACAAATGGAAAAAGAAAATCTGATTCGACCTTCTCTGTTATCTGCAGATTTCCTTCATCTCTCTCAGGATGTGGAAGAGATGATCTCACTTGGCATCACCCATTGTCATTTTGATGTGATGGATG
The DNA here is from genome assembly GCA_934700375.1 of uncultured Bacilli bacterium. Taxonomy (GTDB): domain Bacteria; phylum Bacillota_I; class Bacilli_A; order RFN20; family CAG-288; genus Enterosoma. The sequence continues at coordinate 9,884 of CAKUXT010000044.1, forward strand.
GCAGTTTTGTCAAAGAGGTCTCATTCGGTCAGCCGTTGTTCCGTTCATTGAAAAAGTATTTTTCGGATATCGTATTCGATGTTCATCTGATGACTCTGAATCCTTTACTACAGGCGGAAAGCTTCTTGTCATTAGGTGCCCAAGAAGTCTGTTTCCATTATGAGGCGATGACGCTTGGCGATATTATGAAGATCAATCAGCTGAAGGAAAAATATCCGACGTGCAAAATCGGCATTGCCATCTCTCCTGAGACTTCTGTCAATGAGATTCTGACTGTTCTTCCTCTTTTTGATTATGTTCTTGTCATGTCAGTCGTTCCTGGAAAAGGCGGACAGGCCTTTATCGAAGGAAGCGAAAAGAAAATCGCTGACTTAGACAATATCAGAAAAGAAAAGAATCTTTCTTTCTTTATCGGTGTCGATGGCGGCATCAATGAAAGAACAGCGCCTCTTTGTGAGAATAGCGGAGCTGATTTCCTTGTCGCAGGCTCCTATTATTTCAAAGCACAGGATAGAAAGCTTGCTCTTTCTTCCTTGCATGCTAAGGAGGTGAAAGAATGAATTTCAAAATAGCGTGTCTTAGCCTTATCGGCGGATTCATCCTTGTCGTTCTGTATTTTGTTCTTCTCATCTTCTCCAATATGGCAGTGAGAAAAGAAGAACGCAATTCGTTTGCTAACTCCTTTCCCTACCTCTATTATCAGAACATGCCGATGTCGATGAGAATCTTCTTATATATCATTCTCGGATTAGGACTTGTTCTTATCGGAATGGGCGAATGCCTGTTCTTCTCCGGTCTTACCTTCACCTGCTATCAGTTTGTGCTCAGCATTCTATTCCCGCTCAGTGCCTTATTCTTATATATCTCCAATATTCTTCCTCTCAACTATTACAAATCCCATCTGATCTTCTCCATCCTCGCTTTCTTCTTCTTTGCTACAGCAAGTTTCCTCACTGGACTGATTCCTTTTGTCTCTGGTTCAACGCTTGAAACCTTCTATAACAAACCGATTCAGTTCATCATCGGCGCTATCGGTCTTATCTGCTTTGCTTCTCTTCTCAATCCCAAGCTTGCCAACTGGGCAAAGATGGAAAAGACGGAAGTTAACGGAAAGGTCATCTATGTAAGACCGAGAATCAATTTCTACGCGCTGTATGAATGGATTTATCTGATATTGATGGCTGTTGTCTCTCTTCTCTTATTCATCAACATGTTTGTCTCTGGGCTTCTCTAAACAAAAATTGCCATGTCCGTGAAGGACATGGCTTTTGCTTTGAAACGAAAAAAAGAGGAAGCAAGGACTTGCTTCCTCGACAGAGATTATTTTAGAAAGGAAGATTATTTGCTTTCTTCGACAGCAGGAGCAGCAACTTCAGCCTTCTGAGCCTTGGCATTCTTTCTGAGAGTGCGTAAGCCGGCGGCAGAAACTCTGATCTTCTGTTTCTTTCCATCGATGACAACAGTAGCAGTCTGCATATTGACGTTCCATCTTCTGCAGGTGTGTCTCATAGAGTGGGAGACATTCTTACCGGACATCGGTCTCTTTCCTGTGATAGGGCATGTTCTGGACATAGCAATAACCTCCTATATAATATCAAAATTAGATACGCACAAAAAACGTGCTTATTGATACTATCATAATCGAGCTGTAATCGCAAGAATTATTTTTGGATTGTAGTCATTACTCATAGGATATGTCCCTTTTAAACCGCGGTTTGGCACAATTTTCATTATTTTCTTGCTTTTGTATTATATTTATGGTATAATACCAG
>CAKUXT010000045.1 GCA_934700375.1 uncultured Bacilli bacterium
ACAGAGATGAGCGCCTGTACGGCAATCATGCCGGTGGCGGTGAGAATCATCATGCCTGCATTCCACCAGATGTCTCCTGTTGTTGCATTGCGGATCGATAAGAGCATAGAAGAGACAGCAGCTGCATCCTGTCCTTCTGCAGTGACCATGCCGGCGAGGTTGTTGATCATGGTATCAGAGAACTGATTCCAGGATGTGAATCCGGAAAGCATGGCTTTGATGGCTGCTTCCATCTGCTCATTGCCATTAGCAAAGGAGAGGAAGAAATTCAGCGGGCCTTGATTATGATAATCAAGGAATGTAATCGCTTGGGTGATTCCTTTGATATAGTCTGTCAAAGTCATCATGCAATAGACTTGCAAGAAAGCGAGAGCGAGAATGATGACGATCAGAAACCAGTCTCGCTTTTTAAGATAACGTAATAGTTTAATCATGCGTTTTGTCCTCCTTGTTGTCGTAATCGATGAAATAGTCTACAAATTCATGAGATAAATTCAGATATTCTTCAAACTTCTCTTCACCGAGTCTATTGATGACATAGTCCAGTCTTTCTTCAAACTGTTTTTTTAACTGATTGCTGAACTCTCTTCCTTTATCAGTCAGGGTGACAAGGACTTTTCTATGGTCTTCAGGATCTGCTTTTCTTTCGATGGCACCTTTTTCTTCCATCGACTTGAGCGCATTTCCGATTCGCCCTGAACCGACAGCCAGTCTTTCTGAGAGTTCGCCTGGTGTGACACCATTCGGATTCTTGCTCAGCTCATAGAGAATTCCGCCGACACCTTTTGTCATTGAGTGGGAACAGCTGTTCTCGTTTGCTCTCAGCTTGCGTATCAGATTAAACAATTCTCTGTAGTATTTTTTCTTGTTCATCAGCAATTACCTCACAACGTGAGATATTATAAAGAGATTTATCTCACAATGAAAGATATTTTTTTAAAAAGTCAATAACGAAAAAGGAAGCGGTCGTGTTCCGCTTCCTTGTGATGTACGCTTAATTGGCTTCGTTATAGATGAATCTTCTGTTTCTGATATGGCGAATAATCTTTCCAAACAGGGTGAAATAGACGAATATTTCAAGACGGCCGAGCAACATTCCGACAATTTCGATCCAAAGAATGGCAGGAATGGTTGTATTGCAGGTGATTCCGCATCCTAAGCCGACAGTGCCAAGACAGGAGGAGAATTCGAAGAAGCAGTCAGTCCATGTGAATGAGAAACCGGTTCCATCGCCTCTTGGGATATCAAGAGAATTGGTGATTGTGGCAATGATCGTTGTTCCCAACAAGAGGAAGAAGAGGTAGAAGCCGATGAATGTCTCTGCTTCCGTGATCTCATCTTTTTCGATTCTTGTCTTTGTTCCGAAGCGATAGATGGTTCTAACCTGACGTCTTTCTGGAATGCCGATAGCATTTCTGATGCGGGAGAAAATATCGATGCCCGCAAGTGCGATTCTATTCTGTTTGATAGCACCGGAAGTAGAACCGTTCTGCATACCGATCGTCATACAGATACCTAATAAGATGAGAAGGTAGGTCGGAAACTGAATTATGGAACCATTGCTATAGTTGTTCGTTGCCTGAAGCGGAGTGAGAGAAGAAGGAAGCATCGTATATCCATAGGTTCCTGTTCCGACGATGTGGGCCTGATAGGAATCGACGGCCTGGAAACCGCAGGTGGAAAGTCCGGAGATCATTTCGAAAGTTCCGTATCTGAAGCCTGCTGCGACATTGCCGCCGTAATATTTTGTCATGCCGACGATCATAAACGGCCAGATAAATACGAGGATGGCGACAAAGACCATGAATTCGAAGTGGCGAAGCACTTTGAATTTTCCTCTTAACAGGGAGTAGTGAATGACAAAGTTCGTACCGCCTAAGAGCATGAGAACTTCAGAGATGACTTCGACAGAGATACCTCTCCAAGCGCCGTTGATGCTGACTTCCTGGACAAGGGTGTTGATGTTGTTGCTCTTGGTGGAGAAACCGCCTGTTGCAACAGCTGTCATCGCATGGGTGAAAGCATCGAAGGGTGTGACACCCACACAGATATAAAGGATACCGCCAAGAAGGATATATCCTAAATATAAGGAGAAGATGAGTCTTGCGGATTTGGCAAGGTTAGGAAGCAGTTTATCGTTGTGACCTTCCAAGAGATAGATGTTCAGACCAGATTTTTCGCTGACAGCGGATGAGACGACAAGGACTAAGCCGATACCGCCGATCAGTTCGCTTAAGGCTCTGTGGAAGAAGAGCATGTGGGAAGCGACATCTGTCGTTCCATTGCCTAAATCGATGACCTCTTTGTTCCAGTCCATGATGGATAGACCAGTTGATGTATAACCAGAGGTGGATTCAAAGAAAGCCTGTGTGAAGTTGTATCCGTAGAATAAATAAGGAATAGAAGAGAACAGGATGACTAAGAACCAGACGCCGATAAGAAGGACAAGGTCCTGAATGGCGGTCAGTTTGCCCTGTTTTCGTCTGAAGATGATAAGAGAAAGGATAGCGCCCAAACCGAAAGCGGAAACGCCAGGAATCAAGAAGGCCTTGTACATCTCCCTTTCTCCAGGGTAGAAAATCAGCATCAATAAAGGAAGGAGAACCATGACTCCAGTGAAAAGGAGGAAGATTCCGAAGTATCCAAGGAGCAATAATGGGCCTGTTACTTCTTCTTCCGCATCCCTCATCGAGGCAGCTGAAAAGATGATATTGCTTTTTCTTTTGTTTCTTTTAGACATTTCGATCCTCGCCTTTGATGAATTCAATCAGCTCTTCCTGGTTCTTCGGAGCGCTTGCGATGACAAGGGTATCATTCTCTTCGATGATCGTATCACCTCTAGGAATGATGACTTCCGGATCACGGAAGATGCATGTGATGTTACCGGTCTTTGGAAGCTCAAGACTCTTTAAGTCTTTTCCGATGCACCAAAGTCCATCCTTGATCTTAATTTCAGTGATGACAATCTTTTCGCCTTCCAAAGAAGATGTCTTGAAGATCGATTCAATGTCACTCTCTCCTTTGATCTTCTGTGTGAGAAGATAGGAGTCTGAAATCGCGACATCGATTCCTAATTTCATGAAGATATCGACGTTGTTAGGATTGGAGACGGTGCAGATTGCTTTCTTGATGTGGAAAAACTGCTTTGCCATCTTGCAGGTGACAAAGTTATCGGCATCGCTGCTTTGGAGAGAGATGACGAGATCGAAATTGTTGACATCAGCGATTTCAAAAGAATATTTCTTGGTTGGATCGGTCTTGATGACATCAAGTCCATAGTGTTCTGAAATCGTATCAGCGATTTTTTCGTCATCATTGATGACAACAATGCGGTTGCCTCTTTTATTGGCAAAGACAGAGAGTAGATAGTCTGCCTGTTGTCTTCCGCCACACACTACGATATTCATTAGTTATCCTCCTCTTGGGAATGGATTGCTTTATAAGCCTGAAGGGAAAGAGAGGAAGTGGAGATGATGCTGATCTTCTCATCGGTGATGATCTCCGCTTTCTTTTCGTCGCGGACTCTCACGATGATATAGGGAACATCATAATATGCTGCAATCATGCAAGCCAAAAAGATGTTGGTGTTATCATCTCCGGTTGCGACGACGACCTCTTTTGCATCGTGGATATGTGCTTTATCCAAAATGCCTTGGTCTGTGGCATCGCCGACGACCGTATATCCGCTGTATCCGCTGTCGAGCTTCTTGAAGGATTCAGGGGTGAGATCGATGATGGAGGTATAGATTCCGTTCTGGGATGCTTCTGATGCGATATAGGCGCCAAGTCTAGAGGCGCCGATAACGACGGTCATTGTTTTTTTACGTGGTTTACGTGTTGCTTTTTTCATAAATACCTTCTTTCCTTTATCAAAGATTGAAACTTATTGTAGAAACCAGCGACTTGATTGTATCAAAGTGGAGCAATATAGACAAGAAAACGGACAAAAGGAAAAGCCGTATTATTTTTGGTTATAATACAGCTTTATTGTCTAATAATGATTTTTCGCTTTCAAAGTTTTCGCCATGAAGCGGTTGTCTTCTCTTTCTTTGATAGTCTCTCTCTTATCATAGTTCTTCTTGCCTTTTCCTAAAGCAATCTGAACTTTGCATCTTCCTTTTTTGATATAGACACGGACAGGAAGAATGGAGTAGCCTTCTCTTTGTACAGCATGATCGAAATCATCGATCTGCTTTTTATGGAGAAGCAGCTTTCTTGTTCTTGTCGGCTCATGAGAAAAGACACCATTGCTCTGGAAGAGAGGGATGTTCATGTTGAGAATGAACGCCTCTCTGTTTTTGATGATGACATAACTGTCATCAAGAGAACAATGTCCAAGACGGAGCGCTTTGATTTCCGATCCCTTCAGTTCGATTCCGCATTCGGTGAATTCGGAAAGGAAATAGTTGAAGGAAGCTTTCTTATTGGTGCAAAGAAGAGTTTCATCGGGGAAAGTATCTTTGCTTTTCGCCATGATTATTCTTCAGAATCCTTTCTGTTTCTGCCATAGCCGGAACGGGAAGTGTTTCTTCTTGCCGGCTTCTTATCGAAGGAAGGACGAGAATCTCTTCTCTGGAAGCCTCTGTCTCTTCTATCATCGGAGAATCTTTCTCTGTCATGAGAATGGAAACCTTTTCTTCCTCTTTCCTTATCGGAAGAGAAGGACTTCTCGCCTCCTGCTGCATAACCGCTATGAGAAGAGGAAGGTCTTCTTGCGGGCTTCTTGTCATCAAAACGGGAAGAGCGTCTATCATCCTTATGGAAGGAAGAACCTCTGTCAGAACGAGATTCTCTGTCTCTGGAGAAACCGCCTCTGTCTCTAGAGGAGAAGGAACGCTTTCCGCCTCTATCGAAGTGACCGCCTCTATCAGAACGTCCGCCTCTGGAGGAGAACTTGCCGCCGCCGCGTCTTGAGCCTCTGTCTTCTCTCGGCTTTGTGAAGCGGAGAAGCTTACGATACTCTTCTTCGGAGATATCCATGACAGAAAGGACTTCGATCACCTTCTGTTCATCATCAGGGTATTTGGCCATGACAGCGCGGATGACATCGACTTCCTTCCACTGCTCAGGGCTAGGACGGAATCCGTCATCTTCTCTTTCGGCCTTCTTCTTGGCGATATAATCTTCTTTTTCATCCATGCTGGACATGGCAATATCAAGATTTTCGTTGTTTGTCATCTCATTGTTTTCATCGTTCATGTTATCGTTTTCTCTTTCTTTGTGTTCTTCGTAGAATCTTGCCTTACCAGTCATCAAAGGATATTCATCATCATAATAGACCTGGATACCATTGAGGGAGAGGTTCTCTCTTTCCTCTTCGCTGAGATCAAGAGCGTACTGGTCATAGAACTCAGGTGTGGCGAAGTCAATCTCTCTCTTATCGGGATTGCTCGCGAGGACTTTGATATCGATAGGAGTTCCTAAGGCAAAGGAAATATCGGTCTCTTTTCCGTAAACGGCAAAGTCTTTTTCGCTGTAGCGGAAGAAGTCTCCGTGCATGCAGTGATAGGCTAAGAAGCCCTCGATTCCTAATTCGGTCTCGATGAACATGCCTCTTTGAACCATGCCAACGACCTTTCCGTGGAACTGTTCGCCGATATGCTGTGTCATATACTTTGCGGATTCAAGATCATCGCTTTCGCGCTGGATCTTGTCGGCACGGACTTCTTCTCTGGACAGGATATCGCCCATATTATCAAGATAATTGTAGACTTCATCATAATCGACAGGTTTCTTGTCGATGATATAGTCTTTGACAAGGCGATGGATGATATCATCCGGATATCTTCTGATCGGTGAGGTGAAATGACAATAATCGATTTCAGCAAGACCGAAGTGGCCGAGTTCTTCCGGTGTATATCTGGCTTTTGCAAGAGCGCGGAGCATCATGATGGAGACGGAAGCGCGGACATTGTCGTCCTCGATGCTTTCTAAGAAATCATTGAGTCTTGCACCGCTGAGGTTTTCAGTCTTCGGGAATGCTTTCAGAAGGCGAAGCTTCTTTAAGAAATCACGGAAGGTGGAAAGCTTGTCTGACGGCGGGAATTCATGGACTCTGTAAAGGACAGGGATTCCGTTCTTTCTCAGTTCTCTTGCGACAGTGCAGTTGGCGATGACCATCATGTCTTCGATCATCTTTTCGCTTTCGCCCTGGACCATCTTGGTGACGCTTGTAGGCATTCCATTTTCATCGAGGTGGAACTTCAGCTCGGTAGAATCGAGAGTCAAAGAACCCTGCATATGACGTCTCTTTCTGATGGCAAGGCTTGCCTCGTGAAGGATAAGAAGGGTATCCTTGATCTCTTCAGAAAAATCAACTTCTTTTCCTTCGAAGAAATCGTTGACCTGATTATAAGTGAGTCTTCCGTGAGAACGGATGACACCTCTTTCGATTTTGGAAGAGAAGACATTGCCCATGCTGTCGACATCCATTGTGACAGTGAGAACAAGTCTTTCGACATTCGGATTCAAGGAACAGATGCCGTTAGAGAGTTCAAAAGGAAGCATCGGTACGACTCTGTCTGCGACATAGATGGAGGTTCCTCTTGTGATGGCTTCATTGTCGAGAGGATGTCCGGGCTTGACATAAGCGGTGACATCGGCGATGTGGACTCTGACTTCATATCCTAAGCCTAAGCGCTTGATGGAGACAGCATCGTCAAAGTCGTGAGCATCATCGCCGTCGATGGTGACGACACATTCATCTCTGAAGTCTGTTCTTCCTTCTTTGTCTTCTTCGCTGACGACAGCGGGAATGGCTTTGGCTTCCTGGATGACGCCTTCAGGGAAGTGAAGAGGAGCGCCTTGTTCGGCGATGATCATGGAGATATCAGAACCGACTTCATTGCCTTTGACAAGAAGCTTATCGACCTTGACGGTCAATGTATTTCCTTTGAAGGAAAGAATGGAACCTTCGACATAATCGCCCTGGTTGATCTCGCCTTTGATAGAGTCATCGATTGCGGAGATGAGAACCTGTTTTCCACAGGTGTCGAGATAGCCGACTGCAAGTTTCTCCTTTCCATCACGATTGAGGGTGTAATAACCTTTCAGCGTGGTGGTAGGCTTGTAGTATTCTGTGCAATGGAAAACACCTTTCTGGAACTCCTTTGCATATACGAGGTCGTTTAATAAAAGCTGATCGGATTCCTCGCCGGAAATACGATGTTCGATTCCGCTAGGAATCTCTTTTAAAATGACGAAGTTTCTGTTTTTGACAATGACGTTTGCCAAGAAGAGGCCTTCATCTTTCAATGTGAAGTAGATTTCGTTTCTTTTTCCGATGATGCCGTTATCCATCAAATGAGCAAGGATCGTATCCAATTCTTCCTTGTCGTGAGAGGTGTAGCACTCCGCCTTTTCCTGAAGTGCTTTTAAGCTTTGCTGCTGTCCTTTGAGCAAGTTTTCGATTTCTGTTTCTTTCATGTTAATGTCTCTCTTTTCCAAAATGAAAGGGGGCTTCTCTTGGCCCCCTGTTTAACCAATAGTTTACAAATAGTTTGCCAAGATGGCGGTGATAAAGAATGCTACCGCAAGGATGGCTGTGATGATCGTCATGATCTTATCGGCACCTCTCTCCTTCGTTCTGGTAAAGATGTTCATCTTGTTACCGCCCATGACGGCACTGGATGCACCCTGTGATTTACCGGACTGAAGCAAAACGATTCCGATCATAATGAATGATAATACTAATAATGCAATTTCCGCAGGTGTTGTAGTCATTATTGTTCCTCAATTAAAATATACTTTCTTCAAGCTCTAATATTATAAGGATAGAGAAGTCAAATAACAAGTTTTCTTTTATAGGGATAACGATGAAACCCGATACATTGTACAAATAGTTCTGTTTTGTTGATGAAAACGATGCTCTTTTCAGGTAAAGAAAAAATAAAATAATATTTTTTAGCACTCTTTGATATTTAGTGCTAAAATGTATTTGCTGAATGGAGGAAATACTAAAATGAAAGAAGAAAAGAAGTTTCAGACAGAAAGCAAAGAGTTATTGAATTTAATGATCAATTCGATCTATTCGAATAAGGAAGTGTTCTTGCGTGAATTGATTTCCAACGCATCGGATGCTATCGATAAATATAAACTGATGATGCTTCAGTCCGAAGGAAAATATCAGCCGAAAGACTATAAGATTCAGTTGGTCAGAAACAAAGACGAGCGTTATCTTGAAGTCATCGATAATGGTATCGGCATGGAGAAAGAGGATCTTGAAAAGAACCTCGGTACCATCGCCCGTTCTGGAACTAAGGAATTCTTGGAGAAGTGCAAGGAACAGAAAGAGAAGAATGAGAATGTCGATCTGATCGGTCAGTTCGGTGTCGGTTTCTATAGCGCCTTCATGGTCGCAAAGAAGATTGAAGTCTATACACATTCTCTGACTGATCACTATTATGTCTTCTCTTCCGATGGTGTTGAGACTTATACCATCGAAGAAGTGGAAAAGATTGATTTCCTTCCTACTTCAGGAAGTGCAGTCCGCGTTTATCTCAAAGATGATACGGAAGATGAGAAATACTCTGAATATCTTGAGGATTATGAATTGAGAAGCCTTGTCAAGAAGTATTCTGATTTCATCCGTTATCCTATTGAGATGGAAGTCACAAAGGTGATGCCGGATCTTGATGAGAACGGAAAAGCAATCGAAGGAAAGACACATGAAGAAAAGAGCGTAGAAACCCTTAACTCCATGATTCCGCTTTGGAAGAAGAACAAGAAGGATGTGACAGAAGAGGAAATGGATAATTTCTATAAGACTCGTTTCAACGACTATGAAAATCCGCTCCTTTCCATCAACATCCATGCCGAAGGAACTTTCGATTATGATTCTATCGTCTACATTCCTAGCCATGTTCCCTATGATCTTTATTCCCAGGATTATGAGAAAGGACTTGCTCTGTATGCTAAAGGCATTTTCATCACCGAGAAGAACAAAGAGCTGATTCCTGACTACCTGAAGTTTGTCAAAGGCGTTGTCGACAGCGAAGATCTTTCTTTGAATATCTCCCGTGAAATGCTTCAGAAGTCTCCGCTTCTTGAAAAGATTCAGAAGAATATCGAAAAGAAGGTTATCGACCGCTTGAAACAGCTGAAGAATGAAGATAATGATAAATATCAGAAGTTCTTTGAAAACTATGGAAGTTTCATCAAATACGGAATTTACACTTCCTATGGTGCAAAGAAAGATTTGTTATCTGATCTTCTGATTTATACTTCTGTTGAACAGGATAAGAAGATCTCTTTGAAAGATTACAAAGACAGCATGAAGGAAGGACAGAAGTATATCTATTATGCTACCGGAAAGACAATCGATAGCATCAAGCTTCTTCCTGAAATCGGAAAGTATCATCGCCTTGGATATGATGTCCTTCTTATGAATGAGAACATTGATGAATTCACCCTGATGATGATGCACGATTATGCCGGTGTTGAATTCAAGAACATCACCAGTCAGGACAAAGATGATATCAGCGAAGAGGACAAGAAGAGAATCACAGACCTTGAAACTGACAACAGGCGCTTCCTTGATGATATGAAGTCTTCTTTGAAAGACAAGGTTGATGAAGTGACCTTCTCTCTCAACTTAGGTGATGCACCCGTCTCTTTGACAACAAAGCAAGGCTTATCCATGAATATGGAAAAAGTTCTCAACAGCGATCCTGCAAGACAGGGCAATGAAGATGAGAAAGTAAAAGCGGAGAAGGTCATGGAGATCAATCCTGATCATCCTCTCTTTGCGGCAGTCAAAGCCATCACAGACGAAAATGAAATCAAGAAGCTCTCTTCCGTCTTCTATGATGAAGCAATGATCCTGGAAGGATTTGAGATTGAAGACAAGAGCGAGTTTGTCAAGAATCTCAATGAGTTGATGCTGAAAGCTTATCAGAATAAGTAGAATTAAGGAAAATAGCGCCAATAACGACGCTGTTTTCTTTTCAGGGAGAAACAGATATGGACGACAATGAAATACAGAAAGTCAAAAAGGAAGTGAGACACAAAATCGATGAGGCTACAGCCAGAAAAAGACAGATTGAACTTCTCAAACAGCGTTATGATGTCGATGAAGAGAACAAAATCATTTCGATTTCCTTGCGTTACGATAAGGTCAGCGATATTGTCATGACGAATGTCGGAAAGAAAGAGTATCCGCAGTTCGATCCGTCTGTCTTTGAAAATCTCGAGAATCTGTTCGATGATTTTCCAATGAATTATCAGGCGGAGATTAAATTCGATATTGCTGATTATGAAGGCTTCGAGCCAAGTAAAATCATGACTTCTTTTAACGACTCTCTTGAACTGACGCAGTATTCGGCAAGAAGGCACAGAAAGAACAAGTGGCTGATTGCAACAATCATGACGCTTGTCGGTGTTGTTTTCCTCTTCCTTCTTGCGATGGGACAGATCAACGGTTGGTTCGGAGAGGGTGTCAATGAGGAAGTGATCGCAGAGATCATCGATATCATCGGATGTGTTTTCATTTGGGAATCCATCTATTATCTTTTTATGGAACCGGCGCAGCAGGCAACCCTCGCTTTAAAGATGAGGCAGAAGATTGCTTATGTGTCTTTCTATAAGAATGAAAAACTATTAGAACGAGAATCCGAAAAAGAAATATTCGAAAACTGGCATGAAGAAGGCAAGTTAAAAGGAATTGCAAGAGGCCTTCTTCTCTGCTCAAGCGCTGCCTTTATCGCCATTGCATTCTTCACGCTTTGCACTGTCATATCCGCTATCTCCGATATTGGAGAATTCACACCTCTTGGTCTCACTGCCTTTATTGTTCTTGCCTTATTCAGTATCATCTTTGATCTTTTTGCCGGAATAGGCGGACTGAGCAAATACATCGGAAAGAACAATTGGCTTGCAAAATCCGTCGGACCTTTTGCAATTGCAATGGCTGTTCTGATGATTGCCAATATCGTTATTGCATCTATCACAAATACATGGACTGGACTTGCTCCTTCGATTTCCTCCCTTGTGATCAATATCTTCTATGTAGCAGGGTATTTCATCGAAAAATATTTGAAATAATGCAATAGTATGGCAAGTCACTTCAAAAAATGTTATTGTATGGAGATTTAAGGAGAACAACATGAAATTTTCAAAAGAATTCAAAGAGCTTATCAATAAGATATTCAAAGAAAACGATGCCGATTGCATTCAGATCACATTAGAGGAAGAAGAGAACCACGATGTTTCCATCAATCTCGGCTTATTGTCCACCAAGGAAGTCGAAGGCGGATATAAAGTCATTGATGACATCAATGTCCTTATCGATGATGAGGCATTGGATGCTTTAGAAGGCGCTGTCTTCTCTGCCAAGGATGATGAAGTCTTCATCGAATTGGAACATTGCGGCTGCGGATGCCATAATCATGAACACAGTGAAGAACATGATGATTGCTGCTGCCATCATCACCATCATCATAATGGTGAATGCTGTGAAGGCGATAACGACGATTGCTGCTGCAAAAAAGAAGACTGAAATCAAGCCAACTCAAAAGGGGATGCCTAGGCATCCAATGTCATTAACTTAAGACGTTGACAGAAAGCCAGTATTTCAACGACAACTCGGAAAAGGGTTGTCGTTTTTTC
>CAKUXT010000046.1 GCA_934700375.1 uncultured Bacilli bacterium
TCTCCACCCTCCATTTTCAGTACGGCATTGATTTCTTCGGCTGTCATCTTCTTGCCACCAGCCATATAAAGGCCCATCTCTTCGCTGGTGACTGTGCCGCCTTTGAACACGGCGACAATCTCACCTTCATAAATGACATAGATAAGGTCGGATAGATTCATGACTTCATCCAATTCCAAGGAGATGAGAAGGACGGCATGTCCTTCATCTCTATCCTGAATGATTCTCTTATGAATCGATTCGATAGCACCGACATCAAGTCCACGTGTAGGCTGGACTGCGACAAGAAGGTCGTGAGCCTTATCAAGCTCTCTTCCAACGATTGCTTTCTGCTGGTTTCCGCCAGACATGCTTCTTGCTGTTGTATTTCCGCCTAAGGATGAACGGACATCATATTCAGAGATGATCCTATCAGCATTTTCCTGTCTGTTCTTAAAGCGAATCCATCCGCTCTTAGAAAATTGCTTTTGTCTATAACGTTCCAAAACCATATTCTCTTCAAGACTGAAGTCAAGAACAAGACCATGTTTATGTCTGTCTTCAGGAATATGGGACATACCATCTTTGATTCTCTTATGGATGGAACCCTTTGTGATATTGATTCCGTTAAGAACAATCTGACCTGATTGGACTTTGGAAAGACCGGTGATAGCATTGACAAGATCTGTCTGACCATTGCCTTCAATACCTGCAATCGTGACAATCTCACCAGCATGGACTCTGAAAGATACATCCTTCAAGGCAGCTTTATGACCTTCCTTGGATTTCATCGATAAGTCATCGACTTCAAGAATCGTCTTTCCAGGTGTTGCCGGTTTCTTATCGACAGTGAAGGAGACATGTCTTCCGACCATCAAGGAAGCAAGTTCTTCCATGTTGGTATCTTTTGTTGTCAAAGTGGCGATATACTTGCCCTTTCTGAGAATGGTGCAAGTATCACTGACTTTCATGATTTCATTCAGTTTATGGGAAATGAAAAGAATCGATTTGCCTTCGCTTGCCAAGAAGCGCATGGTTTTCATGAGTTCATCGATTTCCTGAGGAGTCAAAACAGCTGTCGGTTCATCGAAGATAAGAATCTCATTGTCACGATACAGCATCTTGAGAATTTCGGTTCTCTGCTGCATACCGACAGTGATATCGCGGATCTTGCTGTCAAGATCGACCTTCAATCCGTATCTTTCCATCAGGTCTTCGACTTTTTTACGAGCCTTCTTCTTTGTGACAAAACCGAGTTTGCTGTCTTCGGCACCTAAGATGATGTTGTCTAAGACCGTAAAGCATTCGACCAATTTGAAATGTTGATGGACCATACCGATTCCAAGTTTAGTGGCATCGTTAGGATCTTTGATATTGACAAGCTTTCCGTCTCTGTAGATTTCACCCTCATCAGGCTGATAAAGACCGAAGAGGACACTCATCAAAGTCGATTTTCCTGCTCCGTTTTCACCGAGCAAAGCATGAATCTCACCTTTTTTCAGTTTTAAGGTGATGTTGTCATTTGCTTTGATTCCAGGAAAGACTTTGGTGATGTTTCGCATCTCGATTACATAGTTTTCGTTTTCCATATTGATTCTCCTGAATCCTTTTTAATAAATAGCCCTCTAAAGCGAATTTAGAGGGCTAATGACAGCTTGGCTAATTGAAAGATTACTTTTCTAATGTGACTGTGACGTTGGTGAAAGTGTCTTTGTTCCAGAAGGCCTGGTCTTTGCAGTTTTCAGCAACAGTTGCATCAGGAGTAAGAGCACCAGTCTTGATCTTGTTGAAGATGGTGTTGTATTCTGCGGTTGTGAACTTCGTGAATCTCCAAGAATCCTTAGCAGTAGGAAGACCAGTTGCATCTTCGGCAGCGCCTAAGTTCTGAGTCTTTCCGCCGAGTTTTGCATCCCATTCATTGTTGTACATCTGAGTAAGAACGGACTTGACAGAAACGGCTAAGCCCTTTTGAGCAGAAGTGATGACTCTATCGCTTAAGGAAGCCTGATCAGTATCGACACCGATGACTTTGCCTTTTTCAGTCTTAGCAGCAGCAGTAATGACGGAGTTGACCATGGATCCGCCGCAGGAGAAGACAACTTCAGTGCCGGCTGCATACCAACCGTCCATCTGAGTGACTAATTCGGTAGAAGCACCGAAGTTTTCACCGAACTTATAAGAAATCTTGGTTTCGACATGCTTGCTGAGTTCAGCTGCGGCTGCGTTGATGCCCTGGACATAGCCATAAGCATAACGGTTGCAGGCAGGATTGGATCCGCCACCGCCGAAGCATCCGCCTAATTTGGTATAACCGTCTTTGACAGCGGCATAACCGGCTAAGAAACCAGATTCCTGTTCCTTATATGTGATAGCAGTGACATTATTAAGGACATTCTTCTTAGCATCAGTTAAAGTCCAGCCATCGACGAAGATGAACTTGACTTCGGGGTTTTCGCTTGCGACCTTAGTCATAGCGGCAGCCTGTAAGAAACCAGGGGCGACGATGACCTTGGCTTTGTTCTTGATGGCTGTTTCCATAGCAGCGATACGATCGTTATCAGTAGCATCGGCACCATTGGCAGGCTGATAATACTGATATGTCTTCTTGGCAGAAGTTGCGAATTCGACTGCACCATTATAGGTACCTTCGTTGAAACCACCATCCTTTAAAAGACCGACATCTGTGACGACTGCGATTTCGGCACTGTTCTTGTCTCCGCCGCAGCTAGTCAAACCGCCGGCGATAGCAACCAAACCGACTAATCCCATCAAAACTGAAGTCTTTTTCATACTCTGATTATCCTCCTTTGGTATGAATGATTTAGAGAAAATAGAGCTTCATCATGCGTGTAAGCCTGCTCATCCTTGTCATATTGACGGAGGTCTGTATGTTATTTTAGGATGGGCGGATAGCCCTCACTTAGGTAGAGGCTAGAGACAGGACCACCATATAATCGGCCCCCTATATCCATTCTCTCTGAACCTAATTTTAACATTGAAAAAAATGAATGGAAAGAACTTCTTGAAGAGTTGGAATAATAACGGACGATAATAATTCGTTAAATAAACTATTGTATTTTGAAATGTTAGGGAATTTAGGAATTTTTTGAAAAATAAAACTTCAATTTTGACTCAAGTTGCTTATTTACAATTTGCCGATAGTCCTATCTTCATGATATGGCAAATAACTCTTTTCATATCAAAATGTTAAAGTTTCTTTATGAAAACTTGTTTCAATCCTGAATATTTCGATGATAATTGATCAATATCATCAAAATAGAATAGGATTGAAATAGATGAAGACTATTGGCTTTTTTATGAAAACAGACGCCTTCTATCAGTCTTTAGGGCCTAAAACCGATAAACCTTATTCCTATTTGAGATTTCTTTTCTTCCTTCTAGATAATAAAGATTGTAAATTGAGTGAAAAATAACTACAATATTCCCGATTGAAAGAGAGGTTCAATTTAAAATGATTGTAAATGCTACTAGAATGTTACAAGCCGCAAAGAAAGGACATTATGCTGTTGGCCACTTCAACACCAATAACCTTGAATGGACAAAAGCTATCCTTTTGACCGCACAGAAGCTCAATAGCCCTGTCATCATCGCAACATCCATGGGTGCTGCCAAGTATATGGGTGGCCATGCTGTTGTTGCTGCTATGGTCAAGGCCATGGACAAAGCCTTAGGAATCACTGTTCCTGTCGCTCTCCATCTCGACCACGGCAATTATGAAGCAGCCAAAGCCTGTGTCGAAGCCGGTTATACTTCCATCATGTTCGATGGTTCCAGTCTTCCTTTCGAAGAGAACGTCGAAAAGACCACTGAATTGGTCAAGCTTGCCCATGACCACGGAATGAGCATCGAAGCTGAAGTCGGTGCTATCGGCGGAACCGAAGACGGCATCACTGCCGACGGTGAAGTCGCTGATCCGGAAGAATGCAGAAAGATTGTCGATCTCGGTATCGATTTCTTGGCTGCTGGTATCGGAAACATCCACGGCATCTATCCTGAAGATTGGAAGGGACTTCATTTTGATGCCCTTGACAAGATCAACAAGGCTACAAACTACATTCCTCTTGTCTTACATGGCGGAACAGGCATCCCGGATGATCAGATCGTCCATGCCATCCACGATGGTGTCAGCAAGATCAACGTCAACACTGACTGCCAGTTAGTCTTCGCCCAGGCCACAATCGATTATTGTGCTGCCGGCAAGGCTGATCCGACTGCTGAGAACAAGGATAAGGGTTATGATCCTAGAAAGCTTCTCAAGCCGGGCTATCAGGCTATCTGCGACAAGGTCGAAGAGAAGATCAGACTCTTCGGTTCTGTTGACAAAGCCAACTACTAAATCGTTCAATCAAAAAACGTGCGGTACAAATGTCCCACGTTTTTTGGTCCTTGTTTTTTTGGTTACTTGTCTTCAGTCAGATCGATGAAGGTAGCATCTGTTGCTTTCTGTAGATCGAGAGGCGATATTTCAATCTGTACTCCTCTTTTTCCGCCAGAAACAAAAATGGTATCGAAGAGCTGTGCAGTCTCATCGATGAAAGTTACGAATTTCTTCTTCATGCCGATAGGAGAACAACCGCCATGGATGTAACCAGTGAGCGGAAGAAGGTCTTTCTGGGGAATCATCTCGATGAATTTTTCATCCGAGGCCTTAGCCGCTTTCTTTAGATCAAGATTACCTTCGCCAGGAAAGACAAAGACATAATGCTCACCGCTTTTTCCGATGGTGACAAGTGTCTTGAAGACCTGTTCGACATCCTGAGACAATATAGCAGCCACTTCTTTGCAGGAGACTGCTTTTTCACTGTCATATTCATGAATCTGATAAGAGATGCTTAAGGAATCAAGCAATCTCATTACATTCGTCTTTTCTGTTTTTTCTTTTTTCATTTTAATATTGAGCCTTCTAAATCATGGACACCGTTGTTGAAGTCCGATGCTGACATCATCTTCTTACCAGGTCTTTGAAGAACATTCAATAAGACCTGCCCTTTTTCAAGCTGAAGAACGATCTGTTTCTTATGTGCTAAAACAATCTTTCCGACTTCGCCTTCTTTATCGGAATAATAGCTTGCCTCATAGATCTTCAGCATCTCGTCATTGAAAGTAAGATGTCCGCCAGGAGTAAGAGACAAAGAGCGTACCTGATTGATGAAAGTCTTAGGATCACTATAGAGATTGAGATGTTCTTCTTCTTTCTTGATGGTCGGACAGAAACAGACCTTGCTTTCATCCTGTTTTACACCAATAAGCTCATGATTGAAATATTTCGGAAGAGCATCAAGTGCCATAGTGAGTGCATCATGAGAGAGCTTATCAGCCAAAGTCGTATAGTTGTCCTTCTCATCGATCTTTGTTTTGATGACAGAATAGACATCACCTGCATCCATCTCATGGACCATCTCCATCAAAGAGACACCAGTGACTTCATCTCCGTTTCTAAGCGCGTACTGAATCGGAGCAGCTCCACGGTATTTAGGAAGAAGAGAAGCATGAAGATTAAGCGGCTTATAAGGGGCAAGAGAAAGAATCTCATCCGAGATCAGCTGACCATAGGCGAAAGTGAGAAGAAGATCTGGTTTCCACTCTTTGAGGATTTCAAAATCCTTATTGAGACGATGCGGTTTATGAACAGGAAGACCTAACTGATGTGCCATCTTGGCAACAGGGGATTCTTCCACCTTGTTGTTTCTTCCTCTGACCTTATCCTCTTTCGTTACGACACCGACAATATTGAACCCGTTTTCGACAAGTCCTTTTAAGACATAAGCAGAAATTTCCGGTGTTCCTAAATATACAATGCGATGATTATCCATAAGTACCTCCAAAGGTAGAAATATGTTATCATATTTTTGATTCGAAAGAGGGGGTAGTATGCGCTTTATCAATCCATTTCTTGTTACAGGTGTCCAAGACAACAATTTGCCAAGCAAAATTCTATTGACGATTCTCTTTATGTTCATCGTCGGCTGTATGTTAGGTTACTTATTGGAAGTGCTGTTCAGACGATTCGTCTCTGCAAGGAAATGGGTCAATCCAGGCTTCATGAGAGGACCATGGCTTCCGTTATATGGATGCGGTGTCGTACTGATGTTTCTCCTCTCCTGGCTCATTTTATCCTTCATGCCTGATAAATACGTCTTCTACAATCCGACTGGAAATCTTTTTGGAAGAGAATACGTAAGCGGACCGACTTACTTTGACTTATTGCCTATTGTGATCATGGGCTTATCCATGACACTCCTTGAATTTGTTGCCGGTCTTATCTTTGTCAAAGGATTCAAAGTAAGACTTTGGGACTATTCCAATATGAAAGGTAATATCATGGGCATCATCTGTCCTGTCTTCTCTGTCATTTGGTTTATAGTCGGCATCATCTTCTATTATGGCTTGAATCCATTTGTCTATAAAGCCTTTGAACTGAGCTTTGCCTATATGTTCGGAAGTACGACAAGCGGAAGTGTCGCTCACTTCGGATTCATCTTTATCCTCGGTTTAGTCTATGGCATCTTCTTAGTCGACTTGATCAACTCCATCGGCCTCTTCTCCCGCATCTCCAAGATTGCAAAGAACTCCAATATTGTCGCAAGATATGAAAGGCTTGTCGAAGAGCAGAAGAAGACAAGACAGGAATACAAAGAGAAATTCATCTCCTCTCTTCCTGAAAGCTTGAAACGAACAAAAGAAAAGACAGCATTAGAGAAAACAACCAAGAAATTTACGGGCTTTATGAGAAAAGCATTTCTCATCAATCCTGATAAATCATCATCCAAAGAAAACTATGGTCCTGATGGAAGACCACTAAAAGAAGATAACGAAAACAAATAGCGAACATTGAAAAAGATTCCCGATCGGGAATCTTTTTCTCTCTAGTTTTTCGTGAAGCGGATTGTAGCCTGATGATCTTTGATATCGACGACAGTGAAGTTATATGCTAACTCGCTTCCGTTGTTCATCTTCGTCTTGTTCGGGAACTGATTTGCAAACTTCGCAGCATCGAAGGATTCGCCTTGATAGAACATATCCTGATTTTCGAAGGTGTAACCATTCTTTGCAAACACACGGTTGCTCTTGGAAAGCTGCGTGACATTGCGGTAATTCTCATTCATGTAGTTTAAGGAAACGCCGCTTTCGCCGTTGTAATATCCAGTAACTGAGTTTTCATGTGCGACAACATAGTAGTTGTTTTCGTCGATGTTCTTTAAGTCCGCATATTTCGGATTGATCGGATTTTCGTTGCTATCGACATCCTTGAAAGTGCAGACTCTGTTATCGACATGATAGACTCTGACACCTTCTTTGTTGAGCTTGCCTTCCGGTGTATAGTTTCCGTATTCTTCTCTTAAGTCTTTTTCATTCAATCCAAGAGATGGAGAGAAAAGCTCTAACATCACATATTCGTCATAGGAGTTTGTGACATCGCCCTTCTTTGTCGGAATGAGGATACAGTCTAAGCTTGTAGCTGCGCTATTGATGGTGATCTCACCCTCTTTATCGACATAATAGGGCTCATTCCAACCTAAGACAAACTTGGAATAGCAATCCTGTTCGCAGATGTTGTAGTCCATCATATCGACACCGCCCATCGGGCTATAGGTGCTATATCCGTTTTTGTCCTTGGTGGTATAGGAGTAATAGTCAGTAAGAGAGAGCATATGGCCTGTTTCATGGACGAAGGTGTGACTATCGACCTTGCTTGTTCCATATCCTTCGTATAAGAAGTCATAACTGGCCCAGAAATAATAGCCGCCATTAGGTGATTTTAGATTGGGTTCTGCATTATAATCCATGGTGGTATAGGCCCAGAAGAGATCTTCATCGAGCGTTTCACCTAATTCTTCTCCGGTAACAGCATCATATGCGGAATAGATGAGGAAGACACCATCGATATAACCGTCTTTGTTGTTGTCATATTGTGTGCAGTCATCATTGTATTTGCTCTTATACCAGCTGACAGCATCAGAAAGAAGCTTATTGGTGTAATCACCATTGCTGTCCTTCTTGACCATCTCTGCAGATGTGAGATTAGGATTATACCAATCTGTTACTTTTCCGTTGATCTTCAATGCACCATGAGAAGACTTCTCATAGTAGGAAGAGAGAGATTCCCATCCAGTATCCTCGCTCTTTCCAAACATTGCCTTTTGTAAGTCTGTTCTGACTTTCTCTGTTGCATTGGACTTGTAGTCGGAAACAACTACAGGAATGACAAGAACATTGATCTCACCGGTAGATGGCATATAAGGATAATAGGTAAGAGCAGAATAATCCTGTTGGGTGAAATCAGACTTCAGCTTTTTATAGGTAGCAGATGAACTGCTTTCAGTTGTAGTTGTCTTATCAGTTGCTTTATCACTTGTGACCTTATCTTCAGTGCTGACTTTGTCAGTTGTGATGTTTTCGGTTGTAATAGTATCAGTATTGTTTGTTGTTGTCTTATCAGAAGTCGAATCATTAGGACTTGTTTCTGCACCGCTGATATTGCAGGAACAGAGGGAAAGAAGGATGAGGGAAGAAAGGATAGTAAAGCGTTTGTTTTTCATATTTGGTTCTCCTTGAGAAAAATATTTTATATGAAAAGCGTTCAAAGTAAAAGAAAAATGTTCACTTGTTTAATAATGAGATTTGGCTTTGAAAACACTAAAGTTGTCATAAGAAGCCTTTTATATAGGATGCATAGAGATGTTTGACTTGTTGAGTTAAATAACCAACAAAAGATCCTGAAACCGATTAAAGTTTCAGGATTAAAATTGATGATATTACTTATTGTAAATGACGGATGTAGAAGAGATTGCTTTTTGATTGGTGGACAAGTTCAAAGCGGACTGCTCCATAGAGACTAGCATACCGAAATCGTTCATGACAAGCTCTTCATTGACCAATGCTTTTTCATTTTTGCTGGCCTTGTAGATCTTGTCTTTGATCGTATAGACAAGACAGTTGTCTTTTACGCTGAAGGACTGATACTCGCTTAAGATGGTCTTGAAGAAGTCAGCCATATAATATCCGCCTGTATAACGGGAAGAGACATTGCTTGAATAGAAGACTTTATTGTCGATCTCCGATTCAAACTTGCCCTGCTTATACTGGAAGATACCGGCATTGACTTCTTTTTTTGTCTTTGTTTCATCGTTTGCAAAATATCCTTTTAAAAGGACAGTCACTTCGTAGCAGGAAGTATCTGCGTTATAGGAAACAGAAGTGTTCTTTTCACTTACCATCAAGGATGTTGAGTAGCTTGTATCCATCACGACTCTTGTTCCAGAATAGGTATCCGTTCTTTTATAGGAATAACCTTCCTTGAATTCAGTTCTATCGATGGATAGGGTGTAACATTCTTTTCCGATCTCTACATTGTTTTCATCATAGATCGTATTGATGTTTGTAGCCGATACAGTCTTGACCTTGGCTTTAGCATCTTCCAAAGTCGGACTGTAAATGAGCCTTGTCACATCCTCAGACAATTCTATTTTGTCACAGGAGACAAGAAAGAGAAACAGAAGCAGGAAAAGAACTTTATTTCTGATACGCATAAGTGACGTGGTAGGAGACTGATTTATCAGAAGAAGCTGTATCGACATTGACTGTTTCAATCAGCTCATCCATTAAAAATCCTTGTTTATCATAATTGAGGGAGATATTGAATCTTGCATAGAGCTTCATCTTCTTCAAAGTCGGACCTGTTGGATCAGTATCCACCTTTCCGATATTGAGTTCCTTGGAGACAT
Organism: uncultured Bacilli bacterium; assembly: GCA_934700375.1. Lineage (GTDB taxonomy): Bacteria > Bacillota_I > Bacilli_A > RFN20 > CAG-288 > Enterosoma. Next base: position 9,726 of record CAKUXT010000046.1, read on the forward strand.
TGTTGACAAAGAAACACAAAGAATCCTCTTTGTCTTCGAACTCCAAATGGTGAAGGTTATCGCCGTTGCCATTGAGGATATAGCTCAATGTCGAATAGGAATACATGCTGTCGTCTGTTCCTTCTTTCGGATAATAGGAATTTTTGGAAAGACGGATGGGAGCTCCTAATGCATAGGAGCTTCCATACACATAACCGCTATCTTCAAGTTCAAGAGTCGGAATGCTCTTCATATCGCCTTCATTGATCAAGAATTTCTTGAAATTGAGAACATGGCCTTCCGCTTTTGCAGAATAGGTCTTGATGTCTGTAGTTTCTTCGATCTTATCGATAGAAGCCATAGAACGTTTGATCAATTCCGCCTCGTCATAACTGGAACAGGAACAGAGGAGCAGAAGAGGAAGAACTAGTAACTGAGTTTTCTTCATAAGCCCTCCTTAGTAGAGACGGATATTCATATCGGTCTCTGTGATCTGGCAACGTGTAAGGTCGATATCGAGATTGAGTTCCTTTCCGACAGAGAGAGGTTCCTTTGTCTCGACAAAGACAAACTGCTCGGCATTGTTATCAGTCAGATAACGACAGCGCATAAAGTAATTCTCTCCATAGTTGAGAATAGATTCGACAACGACCTTAAAGCCCTTGTCATCATTTCTGATTGTATAGGCATCATGCGGGATATCAACGCGGAACTGTCTGGAGAAGACACGTGTTCCTAAACCCTGAATGAGCTTGTTGGAGATGATATCGGAAAGAAGGCTGTAGTAGTTCTGATCGAAGCGGAAGAAGAAGACAAATCCAGCCTTCTTGGCAGCTTCTTCTAACTTCTTGTTGAGCACAGCAAGCTTTGCTGCATGTTCCTTCTCGATGAACTTCATCGGGTCAGTCGCTCTCTTCAGCTCATCCTTCTTGTTCTTGACTTCCTTCTTAAGAAGGTCTGTATTTCTTCTGTATTCGCTTCTCAGTTTGCTGATTTCGGTCTCATAATCCTGTGTCATGCCATTGATGATACGGGTGATGGTGTTGTCCTTATCAGTCTGGAAGTTATCCTTGAAGATATGATATTCATCCGTTCTTCTCTTACGGGTGATCTTGTCCTTGTTGTTTTCAAGGAATTCATGATATTCAGTCTCTTCTTTCATCTTCTTTTCGGCAAAGAGCTGATTGTTCTGTGCGATAGCTTCTTTCTTCTTGGCCTTGAAAGCATCCGTGACCTTCTTGCTTTCTTCCTTGAAGTCATAGGTGAGCTTACTCATCTTTTCCTTATTGGTTCTGACAAGTTCAGAATAGGAAGCTTCTGCTTCAGTTCTTAGAGCATCAAGATCCTTGCCCTGTAAGTCTAAGACTTCCTTATCATAACGGTTGTTCTCTAATAAGATCTCAGCAGAGACATAGTCTCTTGCTGCTTTGATCTTGCTATCGCGGTAGTCGACAAATTCCTGTCTGTTCTCTTCGGCCATAGCGGTCTCGAAGTTGTAGAACTGAGCCATGACAGAATCAAACTTGATGATCGGTTCGAAAATGTTTTTGCCATCGACAACGAAGGTAAGACGTGTGAAGTCAAAGTTGACATGAACGATATCGCCCTCATTGAATTCTTTGTCGGTAAGAGCGAAATAGATTCTTCCAGCTGTTTCAAGATGGACAAGACGGCTGTTGGAGACGACTTCTGTCTTTAAGACCTTGGCTTCGATGCCGCATTCATTGAATGTGACTGCATCGACAGGAACCTGAAGTTCACCGTCTTTGATGTCGCCCTGATTGATGGCAAGAGGAAGCGGGATAGAAGAGGAGAGGACAGAGAGCTTATGGGATCTGATGTTGGCGCTGAAGGAGTTGTATTTAGGAATACGAGGAGTGATGG
>CAKUXT010000047.1 GCA_934700375.1 uncultured Bacilli bacterium
ATGCTTTGAAGGCTTTAGGAGGAGAGAATCTTTCCCTCTATCTGAATCAGACCGGTCAGTATTTTTCTGAAACACATCAGTCCGGAAATGACGAAAAAGCAAGAACATATACTGAATCCATTTCAGAGACACCATCTGATAGCTCCACTGTCACTGATATCATGGAACTCATCTCCATTTTGCAGGAGATGGATATCTCCGAGATTCAGAAGCTTGATTTCATCTCGCTTCTTGAAAATATCCAAAACGGCGATGTCATCACCGATGAGATGAATGAACAGTTAAGAGCAATCTATGAGCAGCTGAGAAAGTATGCGGATATCATTGTCGGTGGCATGAATGTTGAGAAGACAGGCAAGACCAATGAGGATGGTACAGTCGATGCCGGATTCAGATTCTATCTGAATGATTATGGACTTTCTCAGTTGGATAAAGCATTTGTCGATATGATTTCAGGAATGACAGGACAAGATTCTGAAGAGCTTGAATCGTTATTGCCACAGCTGAAGTTTACGGATGCTACTGTCGCTATCGATCTTTATAGAGGAGATGATCAGTATACGCACTTCGGAGGATGCTATTTCAATTTTGCGTTCGATGTCATAAGCGAAGACGAAAGCAAGAAGTCCAACAATATCACAATGGAACTTGTGATGGATCATAACAACGGAGAAAAGCTTTACTCTGATTACTTCGGCTCTTTGGAAAAGAGAAATCAGCATTATAAGAAAGTCAGCGATGAATTCAATTCCTATTATGACAAGATAGGAAAGTCCATTTCCTATTTTGATGGAGACTGTAATCCTGGAAGTCTTGATATCTCCAAGGAAAACGGAGATATCTTAGATGCTGCTGTCATCTTATACGATACCTTGGATGCTGACACAAAGTTCATGCTGACGGATGCTGTTGATAAGAGTACGATCAAAAAGAATTACAATGAGGGAAGAGATAAGGTAAAGAAGGCTGCAAATATTTATAACCCCTTATACAGTCTTGAAGAGATCAGGGGCAGTCATTCTTTAGCCAGTGTCTCTACCGCATTCAATAAAGCGATGGAATATAAGAACTGGGAGTTGGCCTTCAAGGAACTGGATTCCTCTGCTTATGATAAAGTTCTGAAGGTTGAGAAGGATGCTCTTGATAGTTTAGAGAATCAGATCGAATCCTATAAGGCTTCTATCTCCTCTCTCAGTGAAGATGCAAGCGATGCTGAAATCAAAGCTGTTCTTCAGACAGAGCTTTCCGCATTGAGAAAAGAAGTCAAGAATTATATGCCTTCTACCATCTTAGGATTGAAGACAGATGCGAAGTATTCTTCTTCCTTATTCCTCACGGATGAGCTGAAAGAGAAGAGAGCATCTCTTGTCACTACAGCTCTCAATGGACCGTTGTATCAGATCGAAAGTCTGAATCAGGACTATTATGTCAATCATCTGAAGAAGATCGTTACAGATACGACAAAGACAGGAAAAGGGATCAATGATGCCTTCAATTCCTTTGTCGATACATACCACGATACGATTGTCTCTTCTTCTATGGTGAATAGCACTGCTGCTGAATCCTATGTTGTTTCAAAAGCAAAAGAAGAAGTGAAAGAAAGCTACAATAGTGCAGTCACTCCTTATTTCCAGGAACTGACGGATAAAGCAATTGCTTCTTATACTAAGATGAAGAATGAGAATACTGATACCAATAAGACTGCATTTACAAAAGCGGTCAATGAAGCAAAGTCTGTTCTTCAGGCTGCAGAAGAATGTGAAAAGAAGGTCTTTGGTGAGTCGCTCACTATAGATTATTCTTCCTTCTTAGGACAGCTTGAAACAATGGGCGGCAATATCTGAAAAGACTGAAGAGAAAACAACACTGAAAAGGAATGCTCTCGATAAAAAAGGAGAGCGTTCCTTTTTTACAGCAGTCAAAAGTGGCTAAGATAACAATAGTTGCCATTCCATACATGTGTAAAGAAAGTTGGCTAGTTATGAAAACGCGAAATATAAAAGAAATATTGAATGTTTCAAGTTAAGCTTATAGGCGTCTGACTGCCTTTTGATGACTGAAAAACCAAGCAGAAGAATATGCCGATGTTCAAGATTGCATCGTTATGTTTTTCAACAGATTTTTCAAGTTTGTACAATGTCGAAATTTGTATAGATTTTTTATAGGAAAATATGCCCTTATCGGTTAAAATATTATAGCTAAAAAGGAGGGCATTCTATGTTCAAAGAAACTTTATCTCGTTTAAAAGAAGCATCCTTTTCAATTCTACCTGTTGTCGTTATGGTGTTGATTTTCAATTTTGCAATCCCTGGGATGACATTAGAATCGGATGGATCAAAATTCGGACCTGTCATGGTCTCTTTACTGATATCTGTCATACCGCTTATTTTAGGAACGGCATTGTTCTCTATCGGCGCTGAAAAATCCGTTGCCAAAATCGGAGAAGTCGTCGGAACGACACTGACAAAAAGAAAGTCTTTGGTGTTGCTTCTTGTCATCTCTCTTCTTTTAGGTATCCTTGCTACAATCGCAGAACCGGATCTTACCGTTCTTGCTTCCCGTATTTCAGAAAACGGACCAAACTGGTCATTGATCGTCATCTCTGCAATCGGTGTCGGTATCTTCTTAGTCGTTGCTATTCTTCGTGTCGCTTATGATAAACCGCTGAAATATTGGCTTGCAATCGGATACGGCCTTGTCTTTACGCTAAGCATGTTTGCCGATCCTGATTTCTTCTCTATCATCTTTGATGCAGGCGGTGTCACAACCGGTGTTATCACCGTCCCCTTCATCATCGCCTTAGGCATGGGTGTTGCCAGAGTCTTAGGCGGCGAGAACGCAGAAGATGATTCCTTCGGTTATTCCGGTCTTTGCTCTTTAGGTACTGTTCTTGCAGCTATGGTCTTCTCCATCGTCATGAAGAGATCAGGCGCTTTGGATAGCATTCAGAACGTCATCGCAGAAAAGTTCGATATCAACAATATCACAAGCGCAACCGATTCGATGATGATTCCGCTTGAGAACTATTCACAGCTCGGAAAGCTTTATCTGGCTAACGCTCTCTCCTCTACAAAAGACGTCACATTGTCTATCACTCCTATCGTCTTATTCTTCGTCATCTTCAACTTCTTTGCCAAAATCCATGGCAAGGCCTTAGGATCCATTGTCATCGGATTTGTCTATACCTTCTTCGGAATGGTATTCTTCTTCCTCGGCGCAGAGAGCGGATTCATCCCTCTTGCCTCCGCCCTTGGAAAATGGTTCTCTACCAGTATGGTAGCAGGCGAAAACCTATTATGGCTGTTTGTTCTTGTCTGTGTCGTTTTAGGCTTTATCGCCATGCTTGCAGAACCCAGTGTCAGAGTTCTTGCCGTTAACGTCTCTGAAGTCTCAAGAGGCGTCATTTCCAAAAAGACCATCTATATCGCATTAGGAGCCGCAACTTCTCTTGCCTTGATGATGAATGTCTTCCGTGTCACTTATAATATCGACTTCATTTACTTCATCGTTCCGCTCTTCCTTATCGCTCTTGCTTTAGCCTTCTTCTCTCCTGATATCTATGTCGGCATTGCAATCGATGCTGCCGGTGTTGCGACAGGAACGATGGCGAGCTGCTTCTTCCTTCCGATGTTCATCGGATATGCAAGCATCATCTATGCCAATAATCTGCAGGGCAATAAATCACTGGGCGCCGCTTTGATGAAAAACGGATTCGGTGTTGTCGGTCTGATGTCTGTCATGCCGATCATTGCGGTTGAAGTCGTCGGCCTTATCGCTGTCATCAAGACACAGCTTGCTTACCGCAGAGCGCTTGCTCAGGTTGTCGAGCCTGATGATAGCCAGGTCATCCATTTACCTTCCCAGTTAGAAGAAAGCGCAGGTGTGTGATATGAAACTATTCAAGAAAATCAAAACCTTCAATAAGGAGAACAGAAAAGCGGAGAAGCTTGCTCCGTTTGAAAAAAGAGAACGGATTCATTCTCTTTCTGCGGTGTTCACGATCGTCAATCGTGGACAGGCCAATTTCTTTGTCGATGCCTACAATGATATCGGTGCCAGCATCTCAATGGTTCTTTACTCCTACTCTATGCCGCCTGAACAATATCGAAATATCTTAGGCGTTGATTCGACAAAGAAAGAGATTGTTCTTACGATATTGAGAGAAGAGGATGTCAAGAAGGCGCTTGATATCGCAAAAGAGAGATTCTCAATATCCCATGCTGCCAAGGGAATCGCGTTCAGCTGCCCGATTGATTCCGTTAGTGGAATTGCAGTCTATAAATTCTTAGCCGACCAGAATGAAAGTGTGAGGAAACAGGAAAATGACAGAAAATAATCAGAAATACGAATTGATCTTAGCCATCGTCAACAAAGGATCGACTGACTTGGTCATGAATGCAGCCAATGCCGCAGGCGGAAGAGGCGGAACCATTTCCGTTGCCAGAGGCACCGGAAATCCAGAGCTTGCCAAATTCTATGGTTTGGCCATCCAGCCTGAAAAAGAGATTGTCTTCATCGTTGTCGATAAGACTATCAAGGATGCCGTCATGAAGAAAATCTATGATGATGCAGGCATTGCTACACAGGGCCAGGGCATCATCATCTCCCTTCCTATCACTGATGCTGTCGGTCTTACTCCGATCGATGAAGAGAAGGAAGAAAACTAAATAGATCAAACGAAAAGATTCTCCGCCATTTCTGAACAGTTCAGGGAGGAGAATCTTTTTTGTTGGATCGGTTATGATTCTTGCAGAGCCTTAGAATTTCATTTTTCTGTTCTTCTATCGAGGTAGTACAACCATTTTTCAACCAACAGATGATAAATGCTGAAATTCCGTATTCATAGAATAATCGCGTTGTTCTATCGATTCCTATCATAAATATTATCGAGTAAATCATGATGAAGTGGCGTTGATGTTAAGCGATGGGAAATACTTCCTTTTAGAAGAAAAATGAAACGATAAAAGCATGGACAGAATCCATGCTATTATTACAATCTGATTATGCTTTTTTAGGTTGCTTGATGTATTTTGGCCTATAGAAGAGCATTCTTAATGCGTTCAGTACACAGATGACCATAACACCGGTATCGGAGATAGATGAGACGATCATCGCATAATCTCCTAATACGCCTGTAGAGACAAGGACCATGACCAAGACTTTCAGGAAGATAGAGAGGAAGATTCCTAAATAGACAACGGACAATGTTTTCTTGGAGAGTCTTTTTGCTTCAGCGACTTTCATAAGATTGTCATCCATGATGACGATGTCGCTTGCTTCAATGGCAGCATCGCTTCCTAATCCGCCCATTGCGATGCCGACATCGCTTGCCAACAAACTGGGGGAGTCGTTGATGCCATCGCCGACATACATGACTTTATGTTTTGCTTCTTTCATCCTTTTGATTTCAATGAGTTTTTCTTCGGGAAGCAGCTCATAGAAGGCATCATCTGCATTGACTTCATCTTTGACGGCTAAGACGATTCTCTCTTCGTCTCCGGAGAGGATGATGTTCTTCTTGGAGTGCTCTTTCTTTAAATCAGACAAAGCTTCTTTGCTTTGGTCTTTGATCTTATCTGCAACGATGAAGGTTTCCAACTGACCAACATCAAGTTCGGCTAAATAGAGAACCTTATAAGGAGTCTTCTCTTCTTTTGCTTCGATGTTGTTGTCTTTCAAGAGGTCAAGAGAACCGATTAGATAGGTATGAGAATCGATGGTTCCTTTGATTCCCTTTCCAGGAATGTTTTCTAACTGATCGACAGGAAGCAGTTCTTCTTTGTTAGCTTCCTTGATGGCACTTGCTAAAGGATGTGTCGATTTGTTTTCAAGTGATGCTGCAATCTGAAGATATTTTTTGTCGGGTTCGTTTTTCAGAACGAACTTTCCTTCTGTGAGTGTTCCTGTTTTATCAAAGACATTGGTATCCGTTTTGGATAAGTTCTCCATGGCGATAGATCCTTTGATGAGGATTCCAAGTTTGGATGCAGAACCGATTCCAGAGAAGAATCCGATCGGTACAGCGATGACTAAGGAACAGGGACAGGAGATAAGAAGAATGGATAAGGCACGATAGAGCCAATCCTTTCCTCCGTTTGCAAAGTCCCATTTGCTGGCAGCGAAACCGATGAGGAAGACAAGAAGAGAAATCAGCATGACAATAGGAGTATAGATTCTTGCAAAACGGGTGATGAGCTTTTCGGATTTTGCTTTCTTCTCCTGCTCATTCTCGACAAGATCCATAATCTTGCTGAGAGTAGAGTTCTTATATTCTTTTTCTACTTTCAAAACGATCAAAGAGGAGAGGTTGATGCTTCCGGAATAGACGGCATCTCCTTCTTTTTTGTCAGAAGGCATGGATTCACCGTTGAGGGAAGACTGATCAAAGGAAGAGTTTCCTTTGATGATGGTTCCATCAACGGAGACTTTTTCTCCAGGTCTTATTTCAATCAGATCACCGATTTTCAGATCTTCAGGCTCTTTTTCGATGATTCTGTTGTTCTCATCGATATAATGCGCATACAAGGGCATGTTGTTCACAAGCTTTGTAATGGATTTCTTCGATTTGGATGTTGCATAATCCTCTAACATTTCACCGACAATGGAGAAGAGAACGACAAAGAGACATTCTGGATACTGATTGATGATGTAGGCACCGATTGTTGCAACAATCATCAATAAAAACTCATTGAATATCTCTCCTTCTTTCATTTCTTCAATACAGGAGAGAAGGATTTTTATCAATAGCGGAATATATCCTATTGTATATAAAAGGAAAGAGAAGAAGGAATAGGATGTATAGAATCCTTTGTCTTTGAAAAGAGACCAAGAGATTTCCTGATAAAGACCAGGATCTTTTGCTCCGCTGATCTTTTCTAAAACAAAACCGGATATCAAAAAGACAAGGCCGAAAAGGAAAAAGGAAAGGTTTACGATCTTCTCTTTTCTTTCTTCTTTTTCATCACAGCAATCATGTTCTTTTTCATCGTGGTGACAGTGTTTGCAAGCCATAGAAGCCTCCTTACATATGAATCATTGTTCATATGATACAATATTCATATAAAGAATGCAACCACATTTGTTTTTTGAAATTCTGACAAAATTTAATCTTCGTTTAAGGTTCGAACAATATAATTTAAAATTATTTTTAGACTAGGCATTTTGTCTGTTTTCACGAAAACATAAGCGAAAATCGTTGTTTTTTAAAATAAGTTCTTGTTTTTTATTTTTTAATTTATGAAATAATAATCAAATGTAAGCCCTTGCAAAAATTGTCTATCTTTTTAGCATTTTTTTAGCTATAATAACTCCGTTCGTGGACACATCGTCAGAATTGTCTTCGAATGATAGAGTAAAAGAGTTCTATTGTTGGAACTTTTTTCTAGCATACTCGCTAGATAAAAGGCAAATAGAAGGGCTATTTTATTTCAGGAACACGAAATCTCTAAGAAACATCAGAAGTTAGGTGACACCTCTTTGGGTGTCTTTTTTCTTTCAATATATAAAATGGTTCTTATAGACACTTATGAATGCTGTATCTGTAATTGCGTAAAATCGGTCTTTGACCGACTGATAATTCGGTAAATATAGATGTAATTAATCTTTTATTGTGCAAAAACCATTTCAATGTAAGCGTTTTGTGACTATAATAAACCTTGGAGAATCTAACATTGGAGGATGTTTATGGAAAAAGAAAAATTCTCATTCAAATCTGTCGATGGTAACACTGCGGCTGCTTTAGGTTCTTACAAGTTTACCGAAGTTGCTGCTATCTATCCTATCACCCCTTCTTCACCTATGGCTGAAAATGTCGATGTCTATGCTTCCCAGGGAATGAAAAACCTCTTTGGCGATACCGTCAAAGTTATGGAAATGCAGTCCGAAGCCGGTGCTTCCGGTGCTGTCCATGGCGCTGCTCAGGGCGGTGCTTTGGCAACTACCTATACCGCCAGCCAAGGTCTCTTGCTCATGATTCCGAACATTTACAAATGGGTCGGTGAAGAGCTTCCTATCGTCTTGCACTGCGCTGCCAGATCTTTGGCAAGCCGCTCCCTCTCCATTTTCGGTGATCACGGAGACGTCTATGCAGTAAGACAGACAGGCGCTGCCATGATCTGCTCTCAGTCCGTTCAGGACGTTGCTGATCTTGCTCCACTTTCTCACCTTGTCGCTATCAAGGGATCTACTCCTGTCGTTCATTTCTTTGATGGTTTCAGAACCTCTCACGAAATTCAGAACGTCGAATTCGTCAACGATGAATTCTGGAAGTCCATCCTTGATATGGATGCTGTCGAGAACTTCAAGAAGAGAGCTCTCAATCCTCATGGACACGCTGTCACAAGAGGCGGTGCTGAAAATGATGATATCACCTTCCAGGGCAGAGAAGCCCAGAACATCCACGAAGACAAGATCGTCGATGTTGCATGTGAATATTTCGATAAGGTCAGCCAGGCCACTGGAAGATCTTATGCTCCGTTTGTCTATTATGGCGATCCGGAAGCCACCAAAGTCATCATCGCTATGGGTTCTGTCACTGAGACAGCAACCGAAGTCGTCGATGACCTTCTCAAGAAAGGCGAAAAGGTCGGTCTTATCAAGGTCTACCTCTATCGTCCGTTCTCCGTCAAGCATTTATTGAGCGCAATCCCTGCCTCTGTCAAGAAGATTGCTGTCTTAGACAGAACCAAGGAACCCGGCTCTGACGGTGAGCCTTTATACCTTGATGTTGTCGCTGCCTTAAAGCAGGGCGGAAGAAACGACATCATGGTCTTAGGCGGCAGATATGGTGTCTCCAGCAAGGATACAGCTCCGAAGCACATCAAGGGTGTCTTTGACTTCCTCGATGCTGAAAAGACCTGGACTGGTTTCACAGTCGGTATCGAAGATGATGTCACTCATCTTTCCATCCCTGCTGATGAAAACTACATCATCCCGCATGATTACACTTCCTGTCTGTTCTATGGTTTAGGCTCTGATGGTACTGTCGGTGCCAACAAGTCTTCCATTAAGATCATCGGTGATGAAACACATCAGTATGCTCAGGCTTACTTCGCCTATGACTCCAGAAAATCCGGTGGTGTCACAAGATCCCACCTCAGATTCGGTCATACTCCGATCCACTCCACATACTATGTTGAGAACGCTGACTTCGTCTCCTGCTCTTTGGATTCCTATATCTTCAAGTATGATATGCTTTCCAACCTTAAGGAAGGCGGAACCTTCTTGCTCAACACCAATATGAGCGATGAACAGCTTGCCGCTTCCATGCCTACCCGCATGAAGAAGGCTATGGCTCTTAAGAAGATCAAGTTCTTCGTTATCGACGCCAACAAGATTGCTTTGGCAATCGGTATGGGCCGTCACACCAACACCATCCTTCAGTCTGCATTCTTCTATCTCAATCCGCAGATCATGCCTTATGAAGAGGCCAACAGCTGGATGAAGAAGTTCGCAGCCAAGACCTATGCAAAGAAGGGTCAGGATGTTGTCGAAATGAACTACAAGGCCATCGACTCCGGCACTGATGGACTTCGTGAAGTCAAGGTCGATCCTGCATGGGCTGATCTTACTGTCAATGCCAACGTCAAGATGGCTGGCGAAGAACAGTGGGATTATTGGGATAACTATGTTGCCGTCATCGGTAACTTGGATGGTTATTCTCTCCCTGTTTCTGCTTTCAGACATGGTGAACTCGAAGATGGCACCATGGAACCGAACATCACCTTCCGTGAAAAGAGAGCTATCGCTGACCGTGTCCCTGTCTGGGATAAGGAAAACTGCATCCAGTGCAACCAGTGCGCCTTTGTCTGCCCTCATGCTACAATCCGCGCCTTCTTGCTCGATGATGCCGATATCGAAAAGCTCCCTGAGAACGAAAGAGGAGATGTCTTACCCGCTTTAGGCGGACCTAACGTCAAGGGACTCAAGTTCCGCATTCAGGTCTCCCCGATGAACTGTGTCGGCTGCTCCTTATGCGTCAATCAGTGTCCTGGCAAGATGACTCCGAAGAAAGATGAAAACGGAAATCTTGTCAAAGACGAAAACGGCAAGACTGTCATGGAAGCCCATAAGGCTTTGAGAATGGTCGATGCCAAGACTCAGACTGAACATGAAGCAGCTGCTGAAATCCTTTATAAGGAAATCGAGCCTAAGACTGGTTTCTATCCTGCCGGCACATTGAAGGAAGTCGCCTTCTATAAGCCTTATCAGGAAGTCTCCGGCGCTTGCGCAGGCTGCGGTGAAACTCCGTATTATCGTTTGGCTTCTCAGCTCTTCGGACCTGATATGCTTATCGCCAACGCTACTGGCTGCTCTTCCATTTACAATGGTTCTACTCCGCTTACTCCTTTCATCACCAACAAGAACAACGAAGGTATTGCTTGGGCCAACTCCTTGTTCGAAGATAATGCTGAATACGGCTATGGTATGAGACTTGCCACAGACTTCAAGCTCCAGAGAATCTGCACGATCATCCTTGATAATGCTGATAAGGTCGAACCTGAACTCAAGGCAGTCCTCGATGACTATGTCGCCAACATCAAGAACAAGAAGCATGTCCGTGAAATTCTTCCTAAGATGCTCTATCTCATCAAGGAATCCTCTTGCGAAGGCATCAAGGCCCTCCTTGAAATGAAGAACGACTTGCTCGATAAGTCTGTCTGGATCGTCGGCGGTGACGGCTGGGCATACGATATCGGTTACGGCGGATTGGATCATGTCATCGCTTCCGAAGATGATGTCAACATCCTTGTCCTCGATACCGAAGTCTATTCCAACACTGGTGGTCAGGCCAGCAAGTCTTCACAGACTGGTCAGATTGCTAAGTTCGCTGCTTCCGGTAAGAAGACTGCAAAGAAGAACCTTGGTCTTATCGCTATGGCATATGACCATGTCTATGTTGCTTCTATCGCCATCGGTGCTAACCCGTCTCAGGCCATCAAGGCTATGCAGGAAGCTGAATCCTACAATGGTCCTTCTCTCATCATGTGCTATGCTCCTTGCCAGGAACAGGGTATCAGAGGCGGTCTTGCCAACTCCATGATGCAGGAAAAGTTAGCTGTCGAGTGCGGTTACTTCTTAACCTACACATTCGATCCTCGTCTTGCCGAGAAGGGTGAATCTCCTCTCAAGATGTATGGTAAGACTCCTGACTTCTCCAAGATCAAGGACTTCTTACTCACTTCTACTCGTTATTCTCAGCTCCCCAGAGTCAATCCTGAACACGCTGAAGAACTCTTCGAGAAGAACAGAAAGTACGCTGAAAGAAGATATCACGATATCCTCCGTTACGGCGGACTTGAAAAGTAAAACTTACTTTCCACAAGAGACCTGCGTTTGCAGGTCTCTTTTTTGAAACTTTTTTAAGGCAATCGCAAGAAAGGGGAAATGTTGTTGATTAAGGCGTTTCCTTTTTTTGTTGAAATTATTGTATAATATAT
>CAKUXT010000048.1 GCA_934700375.1 uncultured Bacilli bacterium
TTTGATTTCAATAGGGAGGTTCAAGGAAGAAATGAAGTCATTACAATCAAGAATATATGCATATCCGTTCTCTGTTGTCTTTTCTTCGACTGTGTCTAAGATTCCTAAAGCGCCGTTCATGATTGTGGACATATCCAAGTTGCCAAAATCAGGAAGAGAAGGAACGTTGATGTTCAGTTTGGAAAGAATTCCGGTAAGACCGGCGATGGTATTAGGGGCAGAGAAAGCAAAAGACTTCTGAGCATAATCCATATAGAGCATATCCGTATCATAATAGACAGATAATTCTTCATTGATGTCTCTATATTTGACGTTTAATGTGCCATTGAGCTTCAATGCAGACATGTCGCCACTTAAGACACCGGATAAATCGACATCCAGATTGCTTAAGTTAAGATAAATGTCATCGTTTCCAGTTGTGGACAAGACAATGGAAGCATTTTTTGCCTTTACTTCTTTTGTTGCCATCAACTTGTTGATCATCTTTGAAAAACCAGGCTCTTCTTCAATCGGCGGAACAAAATCATCCTCGTCCGTATCATCCGGTTTAGAAGTGTTGGTATGACTGTTCTTATGGCTTAACTCTTGATAAAGATAGGAACCGACACCTGATATACTTAGTGTCAGTGCACTGATAAGAGGATATAAAATGATATGTTTCATATTCGCTCTCCTTTCATATTCGTAATACTAATTCAATAATTCGTATCCGTTGAAGTCCTCGTTTATCCCAGGGACTTTGACGGACACGGATTTTCCATTGTTTTCTATCGTGTTGGATTCACTTGTGAAATAAACCTGATTAAGGTCAGAGATTGCGTTTGTGACAAGACCGCCGGTGTTGACTCGGTATTCATCATGGAAGATGGAAGAGGAGAGATTCAGTTTGTCATCCAACTCAAAGGTCAGTTTGCAGCTTGAGAACTGAGGACGTGCTTTTAAACGGCCGGTTGTCTTCATCTGAACCTGAACATAGGAGACTGCATAGTTGATGTTCAGATCAAGCTCGATAGTGTATCCCTTCTCCGTTTTTTTGATATTTGCCTGTGTGACGGATTTCTTTGTCAGAGAATATCCGATGACACCGCTTCTCTTATGCTTTGTCTGATCTGTGGAGGCATCGTATTCATCCTTATTTAATGTGAGGAATGATTCAGGAATGGGCTGTTCATCGGAAACATCGCTTTTATCGACACAATAATAGGTTCCATGGAGCAATTTTCCAAAGGATTGAATATATTGATCGTAAGTGTAGTTCTTGGATTCGATTCCATCCTTTTTCCAGTCATCTTCAGTCTTGCATTCATAGGCGAGAACACTGTTGTTGTTTTCGTCATAGTATCTATCAGCTGTGTTGACAATGGAGGAGGAAGATACTTTCTGGTTGAACGCCCCTTCAGGATAAGAATAGGTAGCACTCAATATGGATTGCTTTACACCAGCCGCAGCCTGAACGACACCATTGCCTAATGTCAGAGAATAGGGGGAAGAAGCATACATATCGCAGGAATAATTGATGATATCATAAGCAGAATCTTTGAAATCTTTTGCGAGAGTATTATCGGATAAAGATTTTTCGATTTTGGCCTTATCATAGGTTTTGTCTTTTTCGATGACGATATCCTGCTGTTCAGGATTGACACTGTTATATAAAACGTAACCACCGATTACACCGACACCGGCGGAAATAATGCTGACTATGGTTGAAACGATAATCGTTGATTTTTTTGTTTTTTTCTTTGTCGTGGACTCTGTTTTCTTCTCAGAATCCTTCTTTTCTTTCTTTTCTTTCATAATACAATAAATAAATAACGCAAAAAATGGCGTTACATACGTATCATAACCTCTTTTTTTGGTTAGGTCAATTGTTATTCGACAAAACTATTTTCCACGAAAAAAGCAATGATTAGTCAAAATCATTGCTATAAAGACATTATTTACTTGTCGGATTCCATCAAGATACGCATACGCTCTTCGTATCTTCTTCTCTTGTTTTCTTCCTGTACAGTCTTGTTTGTGTAATAGAAGATGACGATGAGAAGGCCGATCATGGCGATGATCATCACAAGAGTTCCCCAGAGTCTGAAATCCATAACGCCATCCATCTTGAAGAAGGTGGCGAATTTCTTCTGGAGTTCATAAAGGGGATTTGTGCTCAGCTTTCCGACGTTATATGCACAGACACCTAAGACTGCAAAGACCAGTCCAGTGATCCAGAACGCACCTAAGATGCTATACCAAACAATTTCACCGGTGAATAATTTTCTCGGTGCCTTTTTTGCTTTCTGTTCTTCCATTTTAGTTTTCTCCGTTTTCAGCTGCTTTCATTTTCTGACCGATATCAGCAAACTTCTTGTTAAGGTCATTCTGAGTAGCATTTAATATCTTATCAAAATAGGAGGCGAAAAGCTGGAAATATTTCTGAGGATCGGTTGTCTGTTTCTTTCCTGTGAAGATTTCGCAATCGGAATAGACGGCTTCTCTTGCGAAACGGAATTCCTCATCGTTCTCGCCATAGGAATTCAAGACGGCAACCATATCCTGGTTCAACTGGTGGAATTCATTTTCAAGCATACGGAAGGAAGGATCGTTTCTAGGATCGAATTCAGGATCCTTGTGGGGATCGATTCCGTTGTGTTCTTTGGAGTAGGACTGAGCATAGGTGTTGGCGTTGTTGTTCAGTTCAAGGAACTTATCGGCGATAAGCATGCAAGAAATCTTTCCGGCAAAGGCGTGGAAGAAGCGGATGTCTTCATTGATGAGATCTTCGAAGTCGCTATCCAATTTGCCGTTTTCTTTCAAAGACTTCTTGGCAGCGAGCATAAAGGCTTCCAAAAGACCGCGCATTTTGACGATGGTAGAGAACAGCTCGATGATCAAAGACTGTTCGACATTGACCTTGTTGTCAATGGTCAGAGTGACGATTCTGCCAGGATTTCCATAGACATCTTCGATGAAATACTGCATATCCTCTTTGAGAGTCTTTCCGGCTTCGCCGTTGTTATCGCAGTTCAACGCAAAAGGAGAGCCTTCTTGTGTCAATGCGACTAAAGCATCATAACGGGATTTTCTTTCCGCAGGATCGAATCCTGCAGCATTTCTCGGCTGAAGGCAATACCATAAAGTAGATTCGACTATACGAGCTATAGTGACGATAGTCATTACATTTCTTTCTTCATCGTTCATGTTTGTAACCTCACTTAAAAATAGCACACAAAGCTAAACAATATTATAAACAAAATAAGATGACATTTAAATAGGCAAAACAAAAAAGGAAGCGGCAATGCCGCCTCCTTGTGGAAAAACGATTATTGATCAATCTCGATAAGGCCGTAAGTTCCGTCATTTCTTTCATAGATGACATTGACCAAATCGGTTGAAGAATCGAGATAGATGAAGAACTGATGTCCTAAGGCATCCATTCTGGTGAGGGCTTCATCCAAGTCCATCGGTGCAAGGGATAATTTTTTCTTTTTTACGATTTCCGCGGCATCTTCTTCTTCGGAAATGTCATCCATGATGAGATTCTCAGATAAGGAATGCGTCTTATGTGCCTTCTTCCATTGGGTCTTCATCTTTCTCATTTGGCCATTGAGCTTTTCGACCAAGAGATCGAGTGCGTTGTAGAAGTCATCAGCGATGACTTTGGCTCTCAGGTCGACGCCGGTTGTAGAAAGTGAGACTTCAACGGCTTTGTTGTGGTTGGGGAGAATTGCGATTGTAACGACACAGTGGACTTCAGAAGTAGTACGGAATAACGAATCGAACTTTGCCAACTTCTCTTCGACTGCCTTCTTCATTGATGCGGTGATGTTTACGTCTTTGGATACATAAGTGATTTTCATAGTAGCTGGCTCCTTTCTATCCATCTATATTATAACCGCTTTCTAATCGGAAATAAACCGATAACCGCTACTATTTTTCAAAAAATGCACCATTGAGAATGTAAGCGTTTTCTTCACTGAGCTTTCTTTTCGATTTCTTCAGTGAGATACCAATTCTTTTTGTCGATGATTTTGATCATTCCGACTTCAGTATCCTTTAATACTTCTCCACCTTCCTCAGAGTAGAATCGAATGAGATCCAACGCATCCTGAGAGATGAATTCTCCCGGAATGACAAGCGGGATTCCTGGAGGATATGCCATGATTGTTTCGGCCGATACCTCACCTAAGCAATTGCTTAGCGGAATAATGAGATGAGGGGCGTCGTATGCCTCTCGTGGAGGGACACAGGTCTTCGGGAAAGAATAGTTGAAATCAGGTATCGATTTGATCGGCGAGCGTTCCACTTCATCTGAAAGCTTCTCAAAACCGGCGATCAGATTGTCAATATGGGCCTTTGTTGTTCCAGGTCCAATGATTGCAAGGACAACAGAAACTTCACCTAATTCCAACTGAATATTGCATTCTTTTCTGATCAGTTTATAGACTTCATAGCCATACATGCCAAGACCGCGAACGTCAATGACAAGTTTTGTGGGATCAATCTGATAGATTCCGTCATTGTCGTGCTGGCTCACATATTCTTCTCCATAGACATGGATGCCTTTGATTCTGTTCAGCTTTTCGCGGGCATAGGAGGCTAATTCCAGATTGGCATCAAAAATTTCATTTCCGTGCAAAGCCATTTCTTTTCTGGCAGCATCAAGCGAAGCGATAAGGATATGATAAGGGGACGTGGAAGAGAACATAGCAAAAGCACGCTTCACTTCTGAAAAGCTGACTCTGTCACCTTGTGTCAAAATCAAAGAAGTCTGCGTCAAAGAACCAGAGTTCTTATGCATACTCATCGCTGTGATATCAGCGCCTGCATCCATTGCGGATACAGGAAGCTTGTCGGAAAAATAGAAATTCGAGCCGTGCGCTTCGTCACAGATGACAATCATGTTGCGCTTATGAGCTTCTATAACAATGCTTCTCAGATCAGAAACAACGCCAAAGTAAGTCGGATTGATGACGAAGACGGCTTTTGCTGTCGGGTTTTCATCCATGGCGCGGACATAATCTTCTGTTCTCACTCCACAGGCAACACCGAGTTTATCGTCGATGACAGGGGAGACAAAGATCGGAATGGCTCCTGAAATGATCAAAGCGTTGACAACAGACTTATGAACATTTCTTGGCATGATGATTTTGTCTTTGACGTTCAGACAGGACATGATCATTGTCAGAATTCCGCCTGTTGTTCCGTTCACAGAGAACAGGCAATGATCGGCGTGACACGCCTTTGCGGCCAAATCCTCGGCCTGTTTGATGACACCGGTAGAATTATATAGATTATCCAATCCTAAAGGCGCATTGGCATCATATGTGGAAAATTCTTCACAGATTCGTCTAGATAAGTCAGTTTTAAAAGAACCGAGTTTGTGACCTGGGACATCAAACGGAGTAGGATTGGAAGAAATATAATCAATCAATGCATCCAAAAACGGAGTGGCATTTTGATTCTCGTTGTTGTTCATGTTTTACTTACTGGATAAATAGGCTTCCAAAGCCTTGGACAACTGATCCGGGCAGGAGGTGGGCGAACGCCGCTCAGCTTGTCTGCGACTTCTTTGGCATCCATTCCTATAATCAGTTTTCTGATACCGGCTAAATTGCCAGGGCAACCGCCTTTGACGGCAAAGTCGACAATCTTATTAGTATCTTCGTCTACTTTGATAGTCATGAGCGAAGAACATGTTCCATGTGGTTCGTAAGTGAATTCTTTAATCATAGAAAGCAGCTCCTTATTAAAACGTAATAAATATATCATAAAAATATATATGTGAATAAAAAAGGTAGCATTTAGCTACCAATTTTTTTGAATTTTCTGACGGCATTAGGCTCGGCACCATAATAATCTCTTCCATCGATGTATTTTTCGATGGTGGAATAATTGAATCCTGATTTCAGAATATCGTTATAGCATGCTTCCAATAGCTCAAAGGCTCTTGTATGCATTTCCAAGAAAGAATCGTTATGTTTTTCGCCTGTGCATGGATCAAGCCATATGTTCTTATCGAGGTTTAAGGTCGAAGCATCGGGCGCTATAGGATTATGCATAGCAGAAAGGCCGATGTTTTTGCCAAGAATCTTAGCCTTGAAAGCGCCGTGGTGATTCATGGATTTCAGCAGATGTTTCATATTGTTGATCGCATTAGAATACATATGCTTAGGCAGACGGCAGCCGAACATTTTTTCCAAAACAGGAACGAGATTCCAATCGATGATTTCAAGATTGCGTTTATTGTCAGGTATGATATCCTGAGGATTGGTCAAAAAGTGAGTGATGGAATACTTTTGTGCCAAAGAGCAATCGATATTCGTTTCGAAAAAGGCGTGATCGAAATGATAATGTGATGTGATGCGACCATTATCATCAAAGCCAGATTCATACAGAATATAGGGGTGGGCTTCACGATCTAAGAAATAATGGGCAAGCTGACCGAATATGAACGCTTCGAATTTCTGTTTTTCTTTTACATTATCAAGTCCGTACGTGGACTCAACCAACAACTTGAAAAACTGTTTTCCGTTTGTTTTATGCAGTTTGTTCCCGATTTTCTTCAAAGCAGTGGGAAGATGAAGACCTTTGAAAGGCAAAATTCCCATATAAAACAAGGGATCAGGACCCAATGATCCTAAAACGAGCAAATCATAATTTCCTTTGACAAACGAATCAATGCTATCTAAATGGCCCAATTCGTTTTCGTGGTTGTAAAATCTTTTTACAATCAGGGAATGAGCAAGTAGATTAGGCATGATGACTCACCTTTAAGATTTTAGAAGTCGATTTTGATAAGAGAACCGACAACGCCAGTACTTGCACCGCCGACAGCGTTAGATTCATCAGTGTCAATATGCATGGCAAGAGCATACTTAGGAGAAACACGAATGACAGTATCTCCTAAAACAGCGCTTCTGCCATTGGAAGAAACGATCTTGACAGCAACGATGTCGCCGTTTTTGACACCGAATGTTTCAGCATCGGCAGGAGTCATATGGATATGTCTCTTGGCGATGATCATGCCTTCTTCGCAATCGAACTGTTTGCCGTTCAAAGGGTTGACCAAAGTGACAGGGGCACTTCCCTTTAAATCGCCGGATTCTCTGACAGGGACATTAGCCTTCAAAGAACGGGCTTCAGTCATGGAAATTTCGACCTGGTTTGCACTTCTGACAGGGCCTAAAATGGACATGTTCTTGATTGTGAAATCTTTCTTCTCGATTTCGCCGGTGACTTTGTTCTTGACAGAAGCGTGATAGACGATATCAAGTCTCTTGTCGGAAGCGAACTGTCCAGGCTGAGAAAGCTCTTTTCTGACACCTAAAACAGCACCTTCACCGAAAAGATACTCTAAAGCTTCCTGTGTGACATGGATATGATGTGCACTGGTTTCAACGACAAATGTATTTTTTTCGTTCATGTTAATTTACCTCTATGAAATTGTACCACACTGAATAGAACTCAGATATGAATATTCCAATAATTGTTCTATTGTTTGTGGTTGTTATTGTATTCTTCCAATTCTTTGTTGGCCTGCTCCTCTTCTTTCAAACGTTTGAGCAGATCTTCGAAACTTTGCTGTTCGGGCTGTACAAGCTGAACATCTTTGATTTCCGGAATCTCATCCATGAGCAGAACTGCGATGGTGTCGGAAACATCAGAACTTGCCATATAGCAACCATTGCAGGCACCGCTCATTTTTACGTAGCAAGTGTTTGTATCAAAATCATAATGGTCCAAGTGGACATCACCGCCTTCTCGCTGTAAAAAAGGACGTATTCTTTCTAATATTTCATCGATTTTTTCTATAAATTTTGTTTGTTCATCATTCATAACTGATTTCTCCGGACAACATTATAACACTAGTGCAAAAAATAATTTTACAAAAAGATTTTTTGTTTTCGGTATGTTCGTACAAATGTATTAGTGAGGGGGAGATAAAATAATGAGCAATCTTCTTTATTACAAATATAGAGCCGTACTTGACGAGAAACAAAAAGGTCTTTTTGATTCGTTATCTGAATGCAGTGCCGTCGTTTATAACCTTACATTACGATGCCTATCGGATATGTATGGAAAGAATGCGATTAAAGAAATGAAAAACGTCGTTGATTGGAAGAAGTTGATCTAACGCGACCAATCTTATCAGTATATTGAGAGAAATTTTCCGGCGATGGTACCGTTTTTGATAAAAAAATTACTGAAGTTAGAAGCACAGATAAAAAAAGGCAAAAGCAATATCAAGAAGAAAAAACTAGATAATCCTATTTCGTCAATTTCGTTTTATGCAAAAGATGCTGATTTGAAGATGCTAAAAAGAGAAGGGACAAAAGCTGAAATATCAATGCTTTTTTTCGGAACAATGTTAATGTATTATCATCGACCTTTCCCTAAGAACAGCAGATGCTTGAGGGTTACCTTGAAGAGAGAATCGAATATGTTCTATTATTTGGAATTTCTTTTGGATAATGCTTATAAGCGGATAGAACCAAAAAGCGGGGAAACAATCATGATGAGTGATATTATCGGTTTGGATTTTTCAATGAAAAAATTCTTTGTTTCTACAGATAACAATATAATTCCCAATCTTAAGGAAATTACTATTTCAAGAAAAGAACAAAAGTTAATACATATTAGACATAAGAATTTCGAACGATCCGAAGAAACGTCTAAGAACAAAGAAAGAAAAAGGCTGCTATATGTAAATCTATGGAGAAGAATCAAAGCATAAAAATTCAGTATTTCTATATTCTTGCACATGATATTTTTGATAAATATGAAGTCGTGGCTGTTGAAAATCTGGCTTTTCAGGAAATGAAAGAGAAGACAAATTATGCAAAGATAATCACAAAAGAAAGCTATAGCATATTTGTGAAAATATTAACGGAGGTTGCAAGAAAAGAAGGAAAAAGAGTCGTTGTCGTTCCAAAATGGTTTCCATCATCAAAAATTTGTTCTTATTGCGGAAAGAAAAATGAAAATCTTAAAATTTATGACAAGGAATGGTACTGCCCACATTGCTTTAGGAAATTAGATAGAGATAAGAATGCAGCTGAGAATATAAGAAACAAAGCGTATGAAATGATCAGAAAAGAAGCATGAATTGCAATTTTCCACGCCCTTGGAAATAAGTCATTGTAGTCTGAGAAAAAAGACCCTAGTGAGAAAACTCTGGAGATGACAGCGAATGATCAACGCATGGGACGGCTCGAATCCACTCGCCTTAAAAAATTGAGTGAATGTTCGAGAAAACAAGTGATAATCGATTGCATATGTATGACCTCAGAATCGAGCAATTGAGAATACGCAATGATGCATATCAGAAATAGCAGAGTAGAATGAGTGAAATTGAAAGCGAGAATGCTAAATTCTTGCTTTTTTTATGAAAATCAAAAAAATGAATGTTGTGTTCCAAGATTCATTTAACGCTATATTTTGATTTAAAGATGTTGAAAATAATAACAAAAAAGCTGACCTAACGTCAGCATATTTATGATTAATTGATGTCTTCGAGTTCCATACGAGTGGAACCTGTTGGGTGGTGCCCGGGGCCGGACTTGAACCGGCACGGATTATTAGTCCGCGGGATTTTAAATCCCGTGCGTCTACCGATTTCGCCACCCGGGCAAAATAGATGGTGACTCGTATGGAACTCGAATCCATGGCCCCTTGATTAAAAGTCAAGTGCTCTACCGACTGAGCTAACGAGTCATAAAACAAAAATTGGCTGGGATAGAAGGGCTCGAACCTTCGCATATCAGAGTCAAAGTCTGATGCCTTACCACTTGGCTATATCCCAACATATGGCCAGTGCCTTGCCTATCCCAGCCTGATCCGTTTCGTTTCAGGGGGAAGGGTCAAAGATAACATAGGTGGTGGGCGGTCGTGGATTTGAACCACGGAACCCGAAGGAACAGATTTACAGTCTGCCGCATTTGGCCGCTTTGCTAACCGCCCACATATGCAACTGAACTTTACAGGAATGGTGGATGCTAAGAGACTTGAACTCCTGACCCCCGCCGTGTAAAGGCGATGCTCTAACCAACTGAGCTAAGCATCCGCCGAATTTTCAGCGCTTTGATATTATATCAAGTGAAAAAACATATTTCAAGCAATTATTGATGCTAGATTCATAAATTTCTTCATAGTGAATTGTAAAGTGAAATGATAATAGAAAAAAAGCGTTCAATCCGCTAGATATTTGATTTTCGAGTTTCAAATTTGTATCGGATTTGCAACAAAAAGATAACAAAAAGCCTCGCTATGAGTTAACATGCGAGGCGATTTTCTTCTTAATATTGGGAAATTGGTGACTTTCAAGGTCTTTTTGGAACAGTCCGAAAAGAAAAGGGTAAAATTATTTGTTTTCGTATCCAGGCTTTCCTAAAAGCTTGAACATGTTGGATTTATAGATTTCGACACCAGGCTGGTTGAACGGATTGATTCCAAGCAAATAGGCAGAGAAGGCGCAAGCTCTGAAGAAAAAGTAGACAAGGTTTCCAAGGTTATAAGCATCCATCTTTTCAATATCAAGAACGATAGCAGGGGTATGACCTTCTGTATGTGCTTTTAATGTTGCTTTGAATGCCTTGGAATTGATATAAGACATTTTCTTGCCTGCGAGATAGTTGAGATTATCTAAATTCTCTGCATCAAACGGAACTGTGACATCTTTGTGCGGAGCTTTTACATTGATGATGGTTTCAAAAAGCAAAGGTGTACCCTGCTGAATGAACTGACCCATTGAATGCAAATCGGTTGTGAATGTTGCGGAAGTGCATAACAAAGCTTGGTAATCCTTACCTTCAGATTCATCGAACAACTGTTTTAACCATTCACCGATCATTTGATACTGAAGATTGTAAGAGACGAACATTTCGCTTGTCTTGCGCTTTTCGATCTTCATTGCATATCTCAATGCACCATAATAATAGGCGGGATTCTGCTTATAGTCTAAATTGGAATAATCTTTTTCACCATCGATGACACCTTTAATGAATTCTTCGATGTCAATTCCAGCAACGGCGATAGGCAATAAACCGACAGGTGTGATGACAGAATATCTGCCACCGACATCATCAGGAATAACAAAGCAGTCATAACCTTCTTTGTCGGCTTCCTTCTTTAATGCACCGCGAGCTTTGTCTGTTGTTGCAAAGACAGCATCTTTAAGAGATTCTTTTCCGTATTTTTCAATCAAGAGATTTTTGAGAAGTCTGAATGAAACAGCAGTTTCAGTTGTTGTTCCACTCTTGGAACCGTTAAGATACACGCCTTGGCCGCTGTTGCCGGTGATGGTGCCGCCGTACATATTGAACGTCTTCCCGTTACGTACATCCACGGCCCCGCTGGTGCCGCCTATGATCTTGCCAGTGCCCTTGCAGTCGGTCAGGGTCAGACTCTGGCAGGCATTGGCCTGGACACAAATCACACCCTCCTT
>CAKUXT010000049.1 GCA_934700375.1 uncultured Bacilli bacterium
GACATAAACTCTACTATCTCCGTAAGAGATCCGGCAAGAGCGCCAGACTCGAAGAAGTCATTATCCGCAAGGATAAGGCTGCCGAAGGCAAGT
Source organism: uncultured Bacilli bacterium (assembly GCA_934700375.1). Classification (GTDB taxonomy): domain Bacteria; phylum Bacillota_I; class Bacilli_A; order RFN20; family CAG-288; genus Enterosoma. The sequence continues at coordinate 94 of CAKUXT010000049.1, forward strand.
AATCTTGCTTCCGATTCTACCAATCAATCTTATTTATTGAAAGTGACTGGGCTGCAACTTCGGTTGCAGCCTATTTTTTATCTTTTTTTATCGCCTGTCAATAGAAAACACTTGACAGGCATTTTAATTTCTCTATAATACTTATCGTCAATAAATTTTGGAGGACAATAATTATGGTTAAAATCAGATTAGCAAGAATCGGCCGTACACATACCCCGGCCTACAGAATCGTTGTTTCCGATTCCAGAAGAATCCCGAACTCCGCTTCTCTCTGCCAGCTCGGAAGCTATGATCCGCTCACTGGTGTCTGCACCATCAACGAAGAAGAAGCCTTGAATTGGCTCAACAAGGGTGCTTTACCCTCTGATTCCGTCAAGACACTTCTTTCCAAGAAGGGCATCTATCAGAAGTTCGTCGACGGCAAGCTCGCCGCTAAGAAAGCCAGCAAGACTGCTGAGGGCAAGTAATTATGGATACCGGCACCAACCTCGATCTTACTGAGGACATCCGCACTCTCATCGAACCGTTGGTCAGCAAACCTGAGGCCATCGTTATCAAAAGACTTGATAAACCGGAAGATTTAGGCAGAAAAGAACAGAACTACCTTATCATCTGCGAAAAAGACGACCTTGGAAAACTCATCGGTAGACATGGAGTCATCTCTGATTCTCTTCGTACTCTTCTCAATGTTTCCATCAAGAACATGAGAAAGAAAGTACATCTCCGCTTTGAATCTTTCGAAGAAGCAAACGGAAACGAATCAAAGTAGTCTATACTATAGGGGAACCTATCTGGCTCCCCTATTTCTTTATTAAAAAACAAGGAGAAAAAATAATGGCAATCAAAAAAATCGGAACCATTGTCAATTTCTTCGGATTGAAAGGTCAGCTGAAAGTTTCAGTTTCTTCCTCTCAGGCTGAAGAAAGATTCAAAGTCGGAAAGAAAATCATCTTAAAGAACAATCAGAACGAAGATGAGACATTCCTCATCACCTATTCCCGCGCCAAAGATTCCAGAATCATCATCATCGGATTGGAAGGATTCGATGATATCAACGATATCCAGTGGATGATTGGGAAAGACATCTTTGCAAATGTCCGTCCGCCTAAAGGTCAGTTCTTCTTTGATGAACTCGCTGGAATGGAAGTCTTCAAAGATGACAACACTCTTTTAGGAAAAGTCGACACCGTCGTCACGATGCCTGCCGGCGATTATCTTGTCATCAATAAGACCACCTACATTCCTTTCATCATGGACAAATTCATTCAATCCGTCGACAAGAAAGAAAAGAAAATCGTTTTGACCGCCTTAGGAACTGAAGTCACAAAATAATGAAAATCAAGATTCTGACTCTTTTTCCATCTTTCTATGATGAATTTCTGAAATCTTCCATCATCGGAAGAGCTATTTCAAATGGCTATGTCACAATCGAAGTCATCAATATCCGTGACTATTCTTTGGATAAAAACCATCGCGTCGATGATCACCCAATCGGAGGAGGCGCCGGTCTCATCATGAGAATGGAGCCTTTGATGGATTGTCTAAGAGACAACACGACCGAAAAGACTCATAAGATCCTTATGGGGCCCAAAGGAAAGACCTTCACACAGCAGGATGCCATCCGCCTATCGAAAATGGATGAAGTCTGTTTCATCTGCGGGCACTACGAAGGCGTCGATTCACGCTTCGAAGACTATGTCGACGAACAGCTCTCCATCGGTGATTTCATCCTGACAGGCGGTGAGATACCGGCAATGGCAATTACAGATAGCATCGTCAGGTTGTTAAAGGGTGCAATCAGCGATGATTCCACAAAAGAGGAATCATTTGATAATTCTCTTCTCGAATATCCGCAGTACACTTATCCCATTGAATACGAAGGAAAAAGAATACCGGATATCCTCTTCTGCGGCAATCACAAAGCCGTTGAGGAATACAGAAGAAAAGAAGCGATAAAGATCACAATGGAACGCAGAAAAGATCTTCTTGATCGATTCACATATTCCAAAAAGGATTACGAACTGATCAGACAGGTCAAAGAAGAAGAGCAGTCGGAAGAAGCTCAGAAAGCAATCGAAAAAGGCAAGAGATTCATACCGAATAACAAATGATGGGTAAAACCATCATTTTTATTTCACTTAAATGTTTATATTACATTCTTGTTTATATTTTCCTTAAAACTCTTTTCAAGCGTGCTGTCTACCATTTGTTTTTCCGTTTTTCTTATAGCACATTTGTAATCGCTTACAATTTCAATCATTGTTTTATAAAATGCTAAAAATGTCAATTTTTTATTAAAAAATCATTGAAACTCTTCAATTTTCATTATTTTTGTTTTCGCATTAAATTTTGAAATAACCTTAAATTAGGAAAGAATATAGCGATCCTTTTTCAGGATCAATGGAGGTATATATTCATATGAAAACAAAAAAACAAATCGCATTATTGCCATTTCTTATGTTGCTGGCAGGCTGTGACGGAAAGGTTTCTCTTCCCAGTGAAACCACTAAGCCTGATACCACACCTGTCGTAACTGAACCTAGTGATTCATCCAAGGTCACAGAAGATAAGGTCACTGAGGCCCCCATCCTTCCTACTGCCGCATTGACAGATGAAATGATGAGTGAAATGAAGGTTGCATACGCTGTAGACTTCACCTTCAATATTACCTATGAAGGAGGCGGAAACGGCTCTTCTTATCATTACATTGCAAGCTGCGGAAGCGATGGTTATGCTTATGAATCTTATTATAATAAGGATGGTTCTGAAGAGTTTGTATCTGATGTTCACATTCAGAACAAAGAAGGCGATCCTTATGCATACGATGCTTCTTTAGGTCTTGACAACACAGTTTGGTACAAAAACCTCACTGCGACCGACAAGTTCAGTCAGGAAGAATATGATGTTGAATGGGCTGATGCTGGTTACAGCAATGTCTTTGCCGTTCTTTCTTCGAGTGATTTCACAAAAGAAGGCGACAACACTTTTGCTCTCTCTGCCGAGAAATTAAGCGAACTGAAGTACAGTCTAAACAATCAGCTCTTTTCACCTTATGATCTCTATGAAGCTAAAACCGATCCGAAATCATTCAAACTGAAGACCAATGGTTCTTCTATTGTCGGCTATGAATTGGAATTCCTCCCTTACTCTAGCTATGAATCCATCTCTTACTACAAGTCCAGCGGAACATTCACCCAATTCGGCGCCTCTGCATTCAAAAAGCTTACTCCTATCGAAGGAGAAGCAAAGCCGGAATTAGATGCAATTCTCAACAAGCTGAAAGGCACTGACGGAAAGCAGAATTATGACATCCATCAGACACAGTTCCAGTTTGATTTCGACCTGAAGAAGATGGTCTCAATGGGTGAGATGGACATCAAAGTACAGGATGGAGACAAAGCCCATTGGGTTTATAGAAACACTGCCGGAAAACGCACTGCCGATTATGGATATTATGCGCAGAAGGATGATGAAGGCAATGATTGCAAACGCGGCGTCATCCAGATCGGAGAAAACTACTATAACGACGTCTATCTCTATTCAGGCAGCATGAAAGAATACCTTCCTACTTTCAGTTTCTCCTCTGTTCTCTTTGAAAAAGACACAGAAGCTTCCAAAGACGGAAAAGTCGTCTATCGTTTAAGAAAAGACTTCCATATCTCTACTGACAACAACTCTACCTTCTTCACTCCTCAGGAAATGGATGCCTATCGTGATAGACTGACATTTGTCACCATCACAGAAGAAGGCGACAAGATCACAATCCGCAATTCTACCGGAAGAGACGGAACAGAAAGAGAAGGCCTTATTCTCAACTGTGAATTTACAAACATCGGAAAAGTCACAGGCCTTTTCGCACCTGAACACATGAAAGAAAATGTCGATGACTTAAAGTGGACTGACCTTCTCTCCAGAAACGAAGCAACAAGAGACAGCATCGTCTCCTGCTACACTGCAGAAGTTCTCAATTCCATTCCGACACTCGGTGGAACCTGGTCCAATGTCTATGTCGATGCAGCTAATGGAGCCAAACCGATCTTCTATGTCAACACCTACGAAGAAGCAACCAACAATGAATTGATGACCGACATGAGCGACAAACTGACAAAGGCAGGGTTCAACGCATATACTCCTTCCACCCTCTCCGAAGCACAGAAGACACACAAGTTCTTCAGAAAGAATGTCGATATCAAGAATCAGGGAAAGGTCAGAACCTATTCTCTCAACATTGAACTCACACCTTGGTGGAACACCCAGCTCTTAGAGGGCCAGTTCCAAATCAGCTTATCACTCAGTGCAGCAGTCAAATAATCAATATGAAAAAAAGAATTTCACTCCTTTTTCTCTCCTTATTGTTAGCAGGCTGCAACGGACAAAGTGAGACAGATAAGCTACCAAGTGAATCCGTTGTTCCTCCAACTGACAAAACAACTACAACCACTCCTACATACACTGTTGATTTATCCGATATCATCACCGAATTATCATTTGGTTTCTCCGGTTCAACGCTGTTCAGATCCGGTTATGACATATTAGGATTCAACGAAAACTATCACGATTTCAAAATCGGCGACAACGTCTATGAATTCAAAACCTATAACAGCGCAGACGAAGGAAAAGCCACAAAAAGCGTGGTCAAAAACTCAGGCCAGTACGCTCCTTACGATGAAGAGAATCCTGATTCATCCTACTTATGCATCAATGAATTGGAATTGGACAATGAAGTCGCAAAATATTACATTACCGATGGAACCAATTACCTTAAGTGGAAAACATCCGGTTACTTTAACCCCTTCAGTGAACTCTTCGCAGACGACTTCATTGCAGATGAAACCAACCCTTATGACTTCCACCTTAACGTAACAGACGTCACAAGCAAAGAAGGCCTGACTGCACTTGGGACAAGTCTGACAGGACAGATTGGTCTAGAAATCAAAGACTTCACCTTGAAGACCGATGGCATCTCCGCAACCGGATATGACATCACATTCCAGCCTGTCCAATCAAGCTATGGTCAGCTTCTCTGTTCCGCCACTGGCGAAATCCTAGAGAAAGGAGCAGATACAGTAACAAAGTTTGCTCCGATCGATGGGACAGAGATAGAAGAGCTGGATGCTGCAATCAAGAAGTATCAGACTTTGTCCTACAGAGTCGATGCCACATTGAGCAGCAAACTCTTAAAAGCTGAAGTCTGTCAAAACGGACTCATCTATGATTTCTATCATCTGAACGGTGAAAAATATGCAAACTACGGGTATTACCAGAAAGGCAAAAACGTACAGGGCATAACAAAAATCGGAGATGAGTACTATGAAGAAGGGGCAGCAATTGCAAACTCCGTTTTCTCTCAGATTGTCGCAACGATGAAAATCTCTTCTGTTTTCTTTACTGAAGCAGAAGGATCGACTCCTGAGAAAAGAATCTACAAGTTCAATGATGAATACAAAGATGTTGTAACTAGAAACTCTGATACATTTGCTATTCTCAAAGGATCTGTTGTCGGCGATCTTTCCATCATCGTAGAGCAGGATAAACTCACTTTCGAGAACGAATTCAGCGGCAACACAAAAGAGATCTACACCTATTATGATGCCGGAAAAGTCAAAGATTTCACAACTGCAATCTATGAAGACTGTTCCTCACTCACCTGGTCAGAACTATTATCCAATCAGCCGACTGACTTAGAGAAATTCTATAGTGGCACCATCGCAAAAGAATATCTTGATCAAATTCCAGTCGTCGGTGGAAAGAGAAGCTTAGCCGTTCTCAACTTCAACAAACAACGCGGTGACTTAGCTCAGGTCCTCTTCTCCATCTCCGATTACAACGATGGCCTTTCACTCATTTCAGACTATGAGAAAGTCATGGAAACAAATGGCTACACCAAGACTGAAAAGCAGAGTAAAACCAAAGATGTCGTTTTCGAAAAAGAAATCACAGCCAACGGAGTCAAAAAGACTGCCTCTGTGGAAGTGATACTTGGCGCCGATTACTTTACCACTCCAGCAATTGTCTTCTATTTCAAACTTAAATAAAAAGGAAACATAACTTATGAACGCAAAGAAATTATTATCATTAGTCGCTTTGACACTATTAGCAACAGGATGCGGACAAACAACACCTACTGAATCTACAAAGCCTACTGAAACTGCTAAGCAGACAGAAACCGCTAAGCCTACTGAAGCACCTAAGCCGACTGAAGCTCCCGTTACTGAAGAACCTGTAACCACTGAGCCTGTCACAACCGAACCTGCAACCGAGGAAGCTCCTGTCGAAAAAGGATTGGATTTATCCGCGGTCCAGACTGGTTTTGAACTCAAGTGCACCATGAAGGAAGAAGGCGAATACAGTACAACAACTGACACCTATAAAGCAATGGTCGGTGATGATGTCCTCGTTTATGATGACTATTATGCATCCAATGAAAGTAAACAGGGCTGGGACGCAGAAGGGCTCTATCTCAAAACTAGAACTCAATATGAAAAGCATGATATTTCAGAGACAGAGAAAGGTCTTTTCACCAAAGTCACATCAGACCTTGCCGGCAAACCTGTCTATACCGAGCAGAAGCTTAAAGATCCTATCAGCTCTGAAGATATTTCAGTCACTTTCGAAGATGCATTCGCAGTCAATGCCTTTAAATTCCTGAAGGCAGAGGACTTTGTCAAAAATGAAGACGGAACCTATGCACTGACAATCACCGACGAAAAGAAAAACGATGAAACCTTTGCAAAAGGCTATTATGGTCTCAACCATCAGATCTACCCTGTCCTCAGCGGTAGCTATGATGGAACACAGATGCAGTTCAAACTCAACAGTCTCGATATCACTTCCTTTGTCCTGACAGTCGATGAGAACGGACTTCCTACCTCCTTCACCGCCAAGTTCAAAGATGAAGATAAATGGGGATCCATTACAAAGCGTACCCTTACTGGTGAAATCGTCAAAACAGGTGCTGATTCTGCAGAGAAGTATGTCGAACCTGCCGCCAAATACGAAGAATTGGATAACAAGATCAAAGGACTTCAGGCCGGTAACTTCTCCTTCACAATGAAGGTCGGCTTCTATGAAGACAGCCCCTGGCCGTCAACCACTCCTTCCACAATGTTTGCAAACGGAACATTCGATGCCAGCGTTCTGACACTTGCCGGATACAAGAACGGCAAGGAAGCAAAAGAATTCTACAAAATCACTTCCAAGGACCATTATCGTGCCTTTACAAAAAACAGTGGCAAATATGTCTTCAGCGGTGATGAAGTCGATGAGAGTAATACCAACAACAAACTGCTACCGACATTCGCATTCTCTTCCAATTCCTTTGTCCGTGTCGCAGCAAGCGAAAACAATAGCGGTGTCAACATCTACTCCTTCAATAAACCTCTTCTCTTCTCTGGAACACCTTACACTTCCACTTTCATCGGATACAAGAGCGCTAACCTTCTTACACAGCTTGACAGCAATCTTCTTGTCACGACAACTGCTGATACCATTTCCTTCGAATTCACCTATAAAGACAAAACCCGTTCCTACAGCATCACCTATTCCAATATCGGAACAACAAAAGCATTCGATGGCACAATCGAAGAACCGACAGCCGCATAATTAAAGCCAACAAAAATGACAACCCTCTGATAATAAAGAAGGTTGTCATTTTTGTTTAATTAGAATTTGAATCTGTTTCTGAGCATCGGATTCGAACCGAATGTCTTCATCTGCTGTTTCATCTTCTCGTAAGAATCAAGAAGGTTATTGACATCTTTCGGTGTAGTTCCGCTACCCTTTGCAATACGGATCTTTCTGGAAGACTTGATCATTTCAGGTTTCTTTCTTTCCTGTCTAGTCATAGAAGAAATGATGACTTCCGTCTTCTTCAATAAGGCCTGAGCCTGATCCATCTGGTCATCGGAAAGCTTCGGCATATTCGGCATCATGCCTAAAATCTTTTTAAGAGGTCCAAGCTTATTCATCTGCTTCATGATGGAGAGCATATCCGTAAGATCGAACTGTCCCTGCATCATACGGCGAGAAGTCTTCTCAGCCTGCTTTTCATCCAGCTTTTCCTGAATCTCTTCGACAAGGGAAACGATGTCACCCATGCCTAAAATTCTATCTGCCATTCTGTCAGGGTGGAAGTTCTCTAAGTCTGTGATCTTTTCACCGATACCGGCATACTTGATAGGAATGCCTGTAAGCTTTTTGATGGACAAAGCTGCACCGCCACGGGAATCGCCATCGAGTTTTGTCATGACAAGACCGGTTATCTTGATTTCCTTAGAGAAAGCAAGAGCAACATTTGTCGCGTTCTGACCGGCGAGAGAGTCAACGGTGAGCAACGTCTCATCGACATTGACATTAGCCTGAATATCTTTCAGCTCCTGCATGAGCTTCTCATCGATTTCAAGTCGACCGGCGGTATCGAGAATCAAGATATCATATTTTTCCAGACAGGCCTTCTGATAGGCTTCTTTTGCGATGACAGGAGGAAGTGTGCCTGTTTCATCAGAGAAAGTTTCGACCGGAGGTTCAGCCTTCAGACCGAGATTGCGAAGCTGCTCGATTGCAGCAGGACGATAGATGTCCAAAGCACCCAAGAGAACTTTCTTTCTATTCTTCTTTTCAAACAGCTGTGCCAGTTTGCTGGCAGAGGTGGTTTTACCGGTACCCTGAAGACCGACCATCATGATGACTGTCGGCTTGCCGTCCATTCTGAAAGGAATATCGTTGTCTCCTGCTCCTAACAGTTTCTCCATCTTGTCATGGACGATTTTGACGACCATGTCGCCAGGTGAGACCTTGGTCAGAACCTACTGGCCGATAGATTCTTCCTTGACCTCTTTGATGAAATCATTGACGACAGAATAATTGACATCGGCTTCCAAAAGTGCGGTTCGCACTTCAGAAAGCATATCGTCCATATTCTTCTCAGTAAGGGTTGCCTGTCCTCTGACCTTTTTGAAAATTCTTGATAAGCGATCTCCAAGTGATTCAAATGCCATTTTCAATATCTCCTTTCAGTTTTCTAAGAAGTTCGTCCTTCTTATCTGGATTTTTCTCATTGATGATGGCATCAAGAGAAGAAACCAATTGTTTGTTTTTTGAATAAAGTTTCAGCTTTTTCTCATAGTCGTCCAACTTCTTTGTCCCTTGTTCCAAGGATTCAAACACTGCATTGCGGCTCACCTTGTCATTCTCGGAAATCTCTGTGATGGAGTAGTCGGAAAGATAGCAGTATTCCATTCGATGATAGATGTTCTTTGTCAGCAAGGAACCGTAGATCAGAAGCAAGGAAGCGTAATACGCTTTCTTTTCCAACGCGTCAATTTCGTTTTTCATCATCCGATCATCCATAAGACCAAATCGATGAGCAAGAAGATGACAGCGAGGAAGAAGAACGAAGACCAGAACTGTTCTGTCTTGTACTTTTCTTTTCCCTGACCATTATAGGCAGTGCAGAAGAAAGCCAGAATAACAGAAGTGATCATGCTCGCCAAATACGTATTCGGAATAAGAAGAGAGACGATGACAGAGACAACCATATTGATCATGATCAATATGAAAAGACGAAAGAACATATCACCCATTTTCTCTATCCTCGTTTCCTAAAAGCAATCCATAAAGGTACTTATCCAAATCAAATTCTTCCAATTCATCCATCTTTTCACCTAAGCCGATGAACTTGACAGGAAGCTGAAGTCTGTCACGGATAGAAAGAATGATACCGCCTTTGCTGGTTCCATCCATCTTGGTGATGATGATACCAGTGATATTGACAGCATCCTTGAAGACAAGAGCCTGATCGATACCGTTCTGACCGGTATTGGCATCGAGGACAAGAAGCGATTCCTGCGGCGCTTCCGGAATGACTTTCTTGATGACACGGACCATCTTGGAAAGCTCATCCATCAAGCCTTTTTTGTTCTGCAGTCTTCCTGCTGTATCGACAAGAACAAAGTCATAATGTTCTTCTTTTGCTTTCTTCATCGCATCATAGCACAAAGAGGCGGGATCGCTGTTGGGTCTTGAGATGATGTCAACTCCGACTCTTTCAGCCCAATAAGTCAATTGTTCGACAGCGCCTGCTCTGAACGTATCTCCGGCGACCATCAGAACCTTCTTTCCTCTGTTTTTGTATTTCCATGCGAGCTTTGCAGCAGTTGTCGTCTTTCCGACACCATTGACACCGCAGAGGAAAACAACAAAAGGAACGCCTTCCTCAAAGGTGAAGTCCGTCGAGAAAGAGCCGCCCTTATTGGCATAGGAGACAAACATCTTATCGATTAGAAGATCATTGAGCTCGTTGGCATCAGTTATCTTCTTTGCGGAGGCTTCCATCGAAGTCTCTTTGATCAGTTCAATAGAAAGATTGACACCAACATCCGCTTCGATCAGGATGCGTTCAAGTTCGTCAAAGTATTCCTGGTTGACAACCTTGTTGGTGTTGGCAAGCTTCTTCAGTCTCTCCGTAAAACCGATTCTTGATTTATCAAGACCGGCGACATACTTGTCCTCGCTGGAGCGGCTATCTTCTTCCTTGACAGCCTGAGAACTCTCTTTTTCTTGTTCAGGTTTGTTCTCTTTTACTTCTTTTTTCTCATCTTTATGATGTGAAAATTTGTTTTTCAAAAAGTTGATCAATCCCATATCATTTACCTACTTTCTTGCTTAATGCATCAGAAGCAGCATTGATTTCTGCCTCTTTGATATTGTGTCCTTCGCCTCTTCCGAGGATATCCTTGCCAAGTCTGGCCTCAACGACAAAATGACAGTCCTCACGATTGATGTTGGTCTGAGAGACAACGACATAATTGATGACAACACCATTCATCAGTTCCTGAAGCCTTCCTTTGGAATCTCTTTTCTTGGAGAGATTCAAAGCGACATCAAGAAGAGGAGTGAACACATCGACAACAATCTTTCTTGCCATCTCATATCCTTGATCGAGATAGACAGCACCGATGAAGGATTCGAAAACATCTTCATTGATGTGCTTATGATTTGCAACGTTGTTCTTCTCGCCTTCCGAATAACGGACAAGAGAAGAGAATCCGAAAACGGATTCACTCAGTCTTGTCAGTGTCTTTCCTTCGACAAGAGCAGAGCGGGTACGGCTGAGCGTACCGGAATTGCTATTGGGATAATGATGGAAAACCATGTCTCCGACGATCATATCCAAAATGGAATCACCTAAAAATTCAAGTCGATCATAACAAGGGCAATCGCGGTGCTCATTGGTATAAGAGGCATGAGTAAAAGCCAT
>CAKUXT010000050.1 GCA_934700375.1 uncultured Bacilli bacterium
GACTGGTTGGACCATTCCTTCCAACCAAGGTCTCTGTCTCAATCCTCGTTTTGTCTATGGTCTTTACAAGACTGACAAGGGCAACTTTGTCATGCTCAAAGATCTTTCTGAAAAACTGAAGGATGAAGTCGGCTTTGAAGAGATGGAACTTCTGAAGGAATTCACCGGAAAAGATGTCGAAGGCGTCAAGGTCAGACATCCTTATCAGGATCGTCTTGTTCCTGTCTGTGTCGATGACTATGTCACTTCCGATTCCGGTACTGGTATTGTTCATTTAGGCCCTGGACATGGTGCCGATGACTATCGTATCGGCAAGAAATACAATCTTCCGATCATCTGCACAGTCGATCCGAAGGGATATATGAATGAGGGTGCAGGAAAAGAAGTCGAAGGTCTTTTCTATGAGGACTGTTCGACAAAGGTCATCGAATTGCTGAAAGAAAACGGCAATCTTATCAAAACCAAAGATATCGTTCACGCTTATCCGCATGACTGGAGAACAAAGAAGCCGACGATCTTCCGTGCTACCGATCAGTGGTTCTGCTCTGTCAGCAAGATCAAAGAACAGCTTCTGAAGGAAGCCGATCAGGTCAAGTATGTTCCTTCCTGGGGCAAAGTCCGCTTCGAAAACATGCTCTCCGACCGCGATGACTGGTGCATCTCCCGTCAGAGACTTTGGGGTGTCCCGATTCCGATCTTCTATGGTGAAGACGGAGAACCAATCCTTGATGAGAAGCTCTTCGAACATATCGAAGACCTCTTCATGAAGTACGGCTCTGATATCTGGTATGAGAAGAGCGCCAAGGAACTTCTTCCGGAAGGATATACAAGCATCCATTCTCCCAATGGCGAATTCACAAAAGAAAAAGACATCATGGATGTCTGGTTCGATTCCGGTTCCTCTTTCTTAGGAAGCGATATTGCTTTGGAACATCCTTTCCCGGCAGACATCTATTTTGAAGGAAACGACCAGTACAGAGGCTGGTACAACTCCTCGATGATCTTATCTGTCGCCTATACCGGAAAGGCTCCTTATAAGAATATTCTTACCCACGGCTTCATCGTTGACCAGAACGGAGAAAAGTTCTCTAAGTCCAAGAAGAACGGTATCGATCCTGTCACCATCTGCAACAATTTCGGTGCTGATATCTTAAGACTCTGGACGACCAGCATCGATTACACGACTGCTGAGATCAAACTCAGCCAGGATCTTCTCAAGGTCTGCGCCGATCAGTATCGTAAGATCAGAAATACGTTCAAGTTCATGCTCTCCAATCTTCAGGATGATGATGAAGGCCATTATTTCGATGCTTCCTATCAGCCGGAATCTCTCTCCTTGATGGATCAGATGATGCTCAATCGTCTTAAGGAAATCCTTGCAATGATGAAGAAGGGCTATGACACCTATGACATCATGGATGTCACAAATGCCGTCACCAATTTCTTCATCAACGACCTCTCTTCTTTCTATCTCGATTTCTCCAAGGATACCTTGTACTGCGAAAAGAAAGACTCTGAAAAGAGAAGAAATACCCAGTATGTCCTCTTCCAGATCGTCAAAAATATCGCAATCGCCTATTCTCCGATTCTTTGCTTCACCTGTGAAGAAATCTATCGTTCTCTTCATATGGAGAACAAGAAGAAGGCAATCGCTTTGGAAAGCTTCCCTGATTTAGGAGCCATCGATTCTTCCTTATCCGAAAAATATCAGACGCTCCTCTCTTTGAGAAGCCGTGTCAACAACATCATGGAACCTGTCAGAAAGAGCGGTGTCATCGGTTCTTCTTCTGAAGCCAGCGTTTCCTATAAGGCTGAAGACGAGAAAGAAAAGGCCTTGATTGAAAAGTTGGGCGAGAAAGAGATCTGCCGTATCTTCATCGTCTCTCATTTTGCTCTTTCTGATCATAATGAGGTCAAGAAACATGAAGGTGAGCGTTGTGAGAGATGCTGGAACTATTTCGATGAGCTCTCTCTTGACAAAGAAGGACATCATGTCTGCTCCCGCTGCCTTGATGTGATCAAGGATTTCCCGGAAGGAGACAAAGAATGAAAGAAAAAATTCAGAATTATTTCAAATCTCTTCCTGAGAAAATAAAGCAGTATTTCAAAACACTCAATTACCCTTTCTATATTTCGATGATTTTAGTCGCAATCGGTCTCTTTCTTACCGATTACTTCTCAAAACATGCAGCCTTCAACTTTCTGACAGATGGAAATACATCCAACCCGACAGTCATTTCTGATAGAGTCGGAACAGTCATCATACCGGGAATCCTCAATCTGACATTCACCGCCAATAGCGGTGCTGCCTGGGGATCCTTCTCTGGTAAGATGTGGGCGTTATGCATCGTCTCGCTTATTGCATCTATCGCTCTTACTTTCAACATTCTGTTCCGCTTCAACAAATACAATATTTGGATGACAATCGGTATGACCTTGATGGCGCCGGGTGCTATCGGAAACTTAGTCGACCGTTTAGGCTGTCTTTCTCAGTCTGGCATCTACAAGCATGGTGTCATCGATTTCCTTCAGTTCACCTTCTGGCCCTCTTTCCCAATCTGCAACCTTGCTGACTATTATCTGACCATCGGTGTTGTTGTTCTCCTTGTCGGATTCATCATAGAATTCAAGAAGGAATACAAAGAGATGAAGGAAGAAGAAGCAAGAGAAAAAGCAGCTGAAGCCAACCCTAGCCTTATTGTCGGTGACAGCGATGACGAAATGAAGAAAAAACTTGCTGATATGGAAAACAAAGAAGAGAAGAAAGAAACTGAGACAAAAACTGACGAGGTGAAAGATGAAAGCGATGGAAAATAACAGACTGGATGTCGTTGTCAGCCGCTTGTTTTCTATTTCTCGCTCCCAGTCCAGCAAAGCAATCAAGCAGGGAGCTGTCAAAGTCGATGGCGTGATCATCACATCCCCATCTTTCAAGACAAAGGAAAGTTCGGAAATCGACTATATTCCTGCCGTTGAAGAGAAACCGGCAGTATTGAAACCAGAGAAGAGTGTTGAGCTCGATTACATCTATCGCGATGAAGACATCGCCATTATCAATAAGCCGCGCGGCATGGTTGTCCATCCCGCTCCAGGACATAGCAACGATACGCTTGTCAACTATCTCTTTGATGATGACTCCGCTTTTGATTTCGATCCCGATGACAAGGAGAACATCCGTCCTGGCATCGTTCATCGAATCGATAAGGATACCTCTGGACTTTTGGTCGTCGCTCAGAATCCTCTCGCACAGCAGACACTGTCTCAGGAAGTGAGGGAAGGCGACTTCCACAGAAACTATCTCGCTCTTGTCTATGGCAATGTGCCTGATAAGAGATTCAGAATCGAAGCTCCTCTCACCCGTCCCAATCACACGGAGAGAAAGGCGCTTGTCGATGTCTATAAGGGAAGAGATGCCATCACGCATTGCGATACGTTAGGAAATAACGGAAAAGTATCTCTTATTCAGTGCTCTCTTGAAACAGGGCGCACCCATCAGATTAGAGCACATCTTTCCTATATCGGCTTCCCGATTGTCGGTGATACCCTTTATGGAAGAAGCCAGGACAAGGTCGCCAATCAAGGACAGGCTCTTCACGCCTATTCGTTGTCTTTGATTCATCCTCGCACCTTGAAGAGAATGACATTCTATGCTCCGATTGACGAATACATGAAGGAACTTCTTCGCTATTTCTACCATTGATTTTAGGAGGCGACTATATGAAAAAGAAACTGATTTTAGTATCTGTACTGACTCTTTCTTTGCTTTGCTCTTGCAATACCGGCAAAGAGAGCTCTTCTGTAAACAGTGATAAACCATCGAATACTATAGAGAAGGAGACAATACCCCCTTCTCTTCCCTCAGAGGAACTCACTGAAGAGATGCTTATTGAGGCTTCTTCTGGCGTGGCTGTCGAATCAAAACTTGTCAATTCGACTGTGACAGATGCAGGAGAAATCGCTATTGTTGCCTATAACTCCTGTCTTCTTGATTATGAGACGACAATCGATGAATACGCTTATCGCCTTTATTCTGATAAATTCGAAGATGGATATTATAAAGTCACAGATCCTATACCTTTTGATACGCTTGAGCCGAATAGAAATACAATCTCTATGATGAGAGATTATATTGAAGACAATGATGGAAATCTCGTTGACAGAAGACTGACCAAGAAGAATGAAATCGTTGATAAATACGGAAGAAAAGATGGTACGACAAATGATAAAGTCGGCATCGGTTTTTCCACTGTCGGATTCTATAATTTCTTCTCTTCTTTCACTGCTTCTGATTTTGTCAAAGGCAAAGAGAAAAATTCCTTTGTTCTTGATACTGAAAATATGCAGGAGCCTGAATCCTTGCCTCTTACTGCCTCTGCTTTGACAGCCGGTATCGCTCAGACTGCTTTAAAGAGCCTGACTGTCTATACTGATGGCTATCACATCACATCCTATGATGCGGCGATGGAACCTGTCGTCAACACGGATTTGGTTCCTGGTTATGTCATCACGCAGAACATGTATGCAAGAGGTACATTGAAAGGCATTGGAAAAGAAAATGACCTTGTCAATCGTCACTTTTTGAAGAAGAATGAAGGAACGAAGAAACAGAAACTGGAAGATATCCTTCTGAAACTGAAACAGGGAAACTATACAGAGACGATTTCTTTCCAAAGCAGAGATGATGAAGGAGAAGCCGTGAATGCAAAGCGCAGATATCAGCGCGTTGACAATACGATAGTTGTCTCTGAATTGAAGAACAGCAAATATTCTGTCACAGACAGCTATTACATCACAGAAGAGGGAAAGAAACAGAAACTTCGTTACCTCAATGATTCCTTCTATAAAGAAGGAAAAGAAGTCGTCAACGATATTGTCTTCCCTGATTTTGATATCGATACTGTCTTCTTCACTGAGACAGATGGAACATATCTCTTCACAATGGTCGATAGCGGTGTCGGTTCTCTTACCGCATCCGCCTTTACCGATTATGAGGTGAAAGCAAATCTTGTCTCTCTTGAAATCAAAGAAGAAGAAAATACTGTTTCCATGACGATGAAAGGGAAAGACAACACCTCATCTGAGTTTGTCTTAAAGACTGTTTATTCTGATATCGGAACAACCGATAACGGAATCGATATCAACAATCTGAAATTCAGCGATGAACTCGCCTGGAAGGATCTTCTCTCTACAAAAGATTACAATCTTGCAACCAGCAATATCGCTGAGAAGTATCTCAATATGATTCCGACATTGAACAACGGATACTTCGATGCGACAGCAACCAAGTACAACAATCAGCTGAGATTGGATTATGCTCTTGGCAATGTCTATACGCTCTTTGATGAAGATCAGAACGAGATTCTCTCTAAGAAAGAGACAGAAAAATATTATTCTTTCCGCGATACGCTCTATTCTTATTATCAGTCTACGCTTGAAAAGAACGGATTTAGTGATATTGTCTGCACAAAAGAAAACGAACATATCACAAAACTGAGAGCTAAGAAGGAAGTTATCTCTCTTCAGGTCAGCATCATCGAAGATGCAACGACACGCGATCTGACATTCCGTATCGGAGTTGAATGATAGTTATGGATGAAAATACATTGATCACAATAAGAGGAAGAGGAAATGTCCCCTGTAAGATCGATACGATCGATTTTGTCTTGACACTCACTGCCTTTGGAAAAGAAGGAAAAGAGCTGACAGAAAAAGAAGAGAAAATGAGAAATGATCTCTTCTCCTCTATCGAGAAGATCAGAAAAGACATGAAAATCACATTCCTCGGTTCTGATATTCAGAAACAGTATGAAAGAGAGAATCATGTCTTCTCTCATTATGCTCTCATTGAGCGTTTCTCCTTTTGTTGTTCGTATGATGTATCCTCTCTGTTCGATTTCCTTTCCCTTGTGAAGAAAGATGATGAAGGTGAAGTTGACATTTCTTACAACTTGTCTTCTTCAAAGGAAGATGAGAATAATGAAAAAGCTTTGAAACTTGCTATTGAAAACGCAAAAAGAGAAGCTGAAGTCATTGCAAAAGAAATGAATATGACAATCTCTTCTGTCAAAGAGATCAGAAATGAGATTTCAGATATTGCTCCTTATCGCTGTGCTTCCCTTGAAGCGGAAGACAGCATGGTGAGCAGTGAAGTCGAGATTGTCTTTATCGCAAAATAAAAAATAGGATAGCTTTCTTCTTATTGATTGAATGAAGCTATCCTATTTCTTTTCCTCTTTGTCCAGGATTTCGATTTTGGAGACGTTGTTCAGCTTCGGCGGATAGACTAAAGAGACGGAACCGTCATAGGTGACTCTTAAGATATCGCCTTCTTTGATGTCTTCGAATTTTTTCTTTTCGCCGTGAGCGTAGATTTTTCCTTCGTCTTCTAAGTCGAAGGTGTAGAAATAGTCTTCCGTTCCGGTGTTCTGAACGTTGATACCCCAAAAATCATTGACATTGGTGTAGACACCTCTGATCTGGAATGTGTTGTTCTTTTCAATCTCCATTCCTTTCAAGGTGCCGTTATCGCGTTCCCTCACTTTGGAGAAACCGCTGACCAAGGATAGAGTTGCAAAAAGAAGATCGTTTTTCATGCGCGTTCCCCCTTCGTTATTTATTATAGAGGAAAAGTTCTATCTTTCATAGTTTGAGAAGAACTTTTTCACATATTTGTCTACTTTGTCTTTCTCATTCTTATTAAGAACTTCATGATAGACCTTATCGACAGTGGCAGAGGCTCCTTTTGGTATCTTTGCTCCTAAGTCTTCTTCCATCTTCTCCCATTCTTTTAAGAAGGTGTATCTTGCTATGACTGAACTTGCTGCAACAGAAGGATAGTAGGTTTCACCTTTTGTTCTGAAGTACAAGGGATTGGAAATCAACTCGTTTCCGACCAGTTTTTTATAATCATCCTCTCTTGTGAATTGATCGACATAGGTGATGATGTGATTCGAGAGATGATACTTCTCCATCAATCCTTTCTGAGAGAGATTGTGACACTTTGCCATCACTTTATGGATGTTGAAGTGATTGCTCGCCAACAAGGAAAGCTTTTGAGGAGAGACCATGACAACATAGTTCTTGATTCTTCTTTTCAGGATAGGGCCGATGGAAAGAATATAGGGATCCTTCATCTTTTTGGAATCGTTGATCTCATAGCGCTCCAGAAAATCGATGTCGTCTTTATCGACATAGGAACTGACAACGATAAGAGGTCCGAAGAAATCGCCAACACCGACCTCATCAGAACCAATCTGAGCGTGCAGGTCTTCCCAGTTCTGGAAATAGTCTTTCGGTGATACTTCTTCTTTCTTTTCGCTAGGTTTGGTTATCGAAACCTGAGATTCAAAAAACTCGGCTTCCTCGATGCAGCTTTCATCTTCGGAAGAGAACACAATCGTATAGATTTCTTTCTTGTTCTTATAAGCATGAATGGTGATTCCATTCTTCTTTGTCAGAAAGTATTCGTATGGTGTGTTGTCGTTTTTGATCTCGGTGGCATGATAGAAGTCTTTGACTTCTTCCGCTTTGGCCTGATCGGCCTTGAATTTAGCATAATACATATATTTAGTATATCAAACCAAAGAACATAAGACCATTTTTGTGATAAAATCATCCTTATGAAAGATAATATTTTAAACACAGAAATCAATCAGATCATCCAAGAGCTGAAGTCTTACTTTTCTCTTGATGGACTGAAGCAGAAATTCACTTACGAAGACTATAAAGCCAAAGATGCTGTTGAACTTGAGACATCGCATGAATACCTGGAAGAATTCTCCCGTTTCCTCTCTCAGGGACACCAGATTACCATTCCATCCTTGATGGATATGGAGGCACTTTTTGTCGCACTTGACAAAGGAAGAGTTTTATCCTGTCCGGAACTTTATGATATCGCTGACTTATTGGCATGCAGTCAATATCTTTACGATATGTTCTATGACAAAAAGGACTTCTATCACCTCAATGATGATGCTCTTGACCTCAATCCTCTTGTTCCATTGAAGAGAGATCTTGTCTCCTCTATCGATCAGGATATGACAGTCTCTGACAATGCCTCATCGAAACTGAAAGAAGTGAGAACGGAACTGAGAACAGTTCAGCATTCTCTTACGAACATCATGAATACTTACAGAAGCAAGTATTCGATGTACCTTTCAAGCGATGTCGTCTCTCTGAAAGGCGGGCAGGAAGCACTCCCGATCAAAATCAGCTGCAAGGGATCTGTAAGAGGTGCAGTCATCTCTTATTCTGCAACCGGTGAAACTGTTTTCATGGTACCCTATGAAGTCATCGATTTAAGAAACAAATACAATTCGTTGAAACAGGAAGAGAGCAATGAGGTCATGAAAGTCCTCACTGATCTCTCTGCAAAATGTGCAAAGCAGCTTTCCTATTTAAGAAAAGATTATGCGATTATCGAAACATTCGATCGCTATCTTGCCAGTGTCAGATACGGAAATGCCTTCAATGGAACGATATCTGTTCTCTCTGACAAAGATCTTTTGTTAGATGCTTTCTTCCATCCTTTGCTGAAAGCCGAGAAAATCATTTCCAATACGATTGAACTCGGCGGAAATGAACCGCTCTCCTTATTGATTACAGGTCCTAATGCCGGTGGTAAATCCATTCTGATCAAGGCTGTTGCCTTATCGGTCTGCATGGATAAATTAGGCCTTATGGTCCCTTGCCACAAAGAAGCAAAGATTCCGTTTATCGACCATGTCTGTTTCCTCGGCGGAGACAATCAGTCGGTCATGGATAACCTTTCAACCTTCTCATCCCACCTTCTTGGCATCAAGGAAATCACAGAGACCGCAACAAAGAATTCGCTTGTCATCATCGATGAAGTCGGTGAAGGAACTTCGCCGAAAGATGGTGAGGCTATCGGTGTTGCCATTCTGAAATATTTTGAAAGAGTCGGATGTTTTACACTCTTGACCTCCCACTTTGATGGCATGAAAATCTATGCGGCCGGCGATGAGAAGACTTTGACCGGTGCCATGGAATTCAACAACAATACCCTTAAGCCGACTTATCGTCTGCTTCTTCATACCACAGGAAAATCCTATGGTATCCTTTTAGCAAGACAGATGGGACTCAGTCAGGAAATCATCGACGATGCTGTCGCCTTCGAAAAGGAAAGAAGCAATCGTGATACGGATGCTTTGATGGAGAAGCTGACTGAGCAGGTTTCCATCAACCAGAAGAAAGAACGTGAACTCGAAAACAAGAAAAAAGATCTTGATAAGCTTTTGGAGAAGAGACAGAAAGCCATCGATGCCCTCAATGAGGAAAAGAACTCCATTAAGATGAAGGCTGAGAGCAAGATTGAAAGACTTGTCGACCAGCGTATTGCTGAAATCAATAAAATCTGGGAATCCAAACAGGGAAAAGGAGATCTCTCCTATTCGCAGATTTCTCAGGCAAAAGGCGAACTGAAAAAGATCAAAGTCGATGATGAACCTTCTTTAAGTGCAGTCGGCAAGGTTGTCGAACTGACTGATTTGAAAGCCGGAGAGAAGGTTGAAGATGAAGACGGAAGAGTCGGTACTGTCATGGAAGTCAAAAAGAAGGAAGTCCTTCTTGATATGGACGGCTTAAGAATCAGAAGAAAGATTGCAGGATTGAAGAGAGCAAAACTCACTGCCAAGGATGTCAAAGTCAAGAAAGAGAGCTATGCCTCTATCGACAGTGCAATTCTGAATCTTGGTCCTTCTCAGGGACTTGAAGTCAACATCATCGGTCTTCATGTCGATGAGGCGATGAGAAAGGTTGTCTCCTTCCTTGATTCTGCAAGAATCCATCGCTATACGCCGGTGAGAATCATTCACGGCGCAGGAACTTTCGCTTTGAAGAATGCCGTCTGGAAGTATTTGTCGAATCATAAAGAATTTGTCAAAGACTACAGACTTGGCGGTGAAGGCGAAGGCGATTTAGGAGCAACAGTTGTCTATCTGAAATGAGTTATCTCGATTATCCGATCTTGAAACAGAAGATCTCTCTTTTACCGGATAAGCCAGGCTCTTACCAGATGAAAGATGGTAATGGAGTCATCATTTACGTTGGAAAAGCAAAGTCGCTTCTGAAGAGAGTGAAGCAGTATTTCACAAGGCCGCAGGTGGGGAAAGTCGCGAGGATGGTTATGGAGATCCGCGACTTTGACATTATCGAGACAAACTCTGAAAAGGAAGCTCTTCTTTTAGAGATTTCTTTGATTCATAAATATTATCCTAAATATAACATCATGTTAATGGATGATAAGATGTATCCGTTTATTGCCCTTAAGAAGAACAATGATCCTTATTTGAAGATCACACGTTCTGATAAAGAGAAAGGCTATTATTATTTCGGACCTTTTCCGAATTCTTCTCAGGCCTATAAGATGATCGATCTTCTCAATAAGATCTATCCGCTTAGGAAATGCAACAACATTCCGCAGAAGCCGTGCCTCTATTATCATATGGGACAGTGTCTTGCTCCCTGTGTCAACAAAATCAAAGAAGAACAGTATCAGGAAATCGTTTCTTCCATCACTCGTTTCCTCAACGGAGATACGAGTGCGATTTTAGCAAAGCTCAAAGCAGAGATGAAGAAATATGCTGATGCTTTGGAGTTTGAAAGAGCTGCGGATTATAAGAAACTGATCGATACTGTCAATGGTGTCACATCATCCCAGAAGATCATCTTCCAGGACCATGTATCACGTGATATTGTCTCCTATTCGATCCGAGAAGGCTATATCTGTGTTGTTTTCCTTCTTTATCGTAAAGGAGTACTTTTAGGAAAGAACTCCTATGTCGAAGAGCTTGATGATGATATCAATGAATTTTTGGAAAACATCATTTTCCAATTCTATGAGAAACATAAAGATCATCCAAAAGAACTGATCCTTCCTGTTCCTGAGATTGTTCCTGTCTTAAAGGAATCGCTTGACTTCAATGTCATCTGTCCGACAAGAGGCAAGAAGAAAGATCTGGTCTCTATGGCGCTTGAAAACTCCAAGCAGATGTTAGATCAGCACTTCCAGACGGCAAGGCTTAGTGATGATGTTCTCAAGCTTTTGGAAGAGCTGAAGGATAAACTCAATCTGAAGAAGACACCTTTGGATATCGAGCTTTATGATAACTCTCATATCCAGGGATATGATCCTG
>CAKUXT010000051.1 GCA_934700375.1 uncultured Bacilli bacterium
AATTGCAATTTCCTGACAGATGAAGGTGGTCAATTTTACGTTAGCGATATTGATCAGTTTTATATTAGCATCATCAATGGCAAGCGCCATCGTGAAGTACGAAAGGAAACAGAGAAGGATAAGAGGGTTCACCGAGCTGACTGAGAGCGAGAAGACGGAAATGGGATTCCGCCTCGCCTCCGTTTCTTGACCGACATGTCGGTCAAGAAAAGACGATACGGATTGATGACAATGATGAAGTCATTTGCATTACAAAGATTTACACAGAATTATTGACAAGTCTCAAAATCAAAACGCTTTCATTGTATTTTCCTTGCAATGCAGTTTTATTTTCGATATATTACCTTTCCATTCGATTTTGACTGCTGAAACGAGACGAAAGCCGACCCACTTTTTCTATCCCCAAGACGTAAGACGAATGGCACATCTACACGGAGGTACTACAAGATGAAAGATGTTAATTATTTTTTCAACAAGAAGACAAACAAGAAGGACCGCGATTCCAAGAAAGCAAAAAGAGAAAGCTTCTTCGAATCACTCGCTAACGGATACTTCTTCTCTAACAATCTCAACTGATTACTGACAACCGCTTCGGCGGTTGTTTTTTATTGTTGCTTTTTTGTGGTATCATAAATAGGTATGGCAGTTGATAATTTATCTTTATCCATCATCGTCAATGAATTAGAGAAACAGATGGTTCCTTCTACTTTCGGTCGCCCATTCAGTCTAGGAAACGGAGCCTATGCAATTCCTTTTTCTGAAGTCCTGAGTGAAAACAATATCAGGCATGGTTCCTTTATTTTCACAATGGAACCGACAAATCCTTTTGCCTGCTATTCTTTAGAACGTTTTGAAAAGATTCAGGATAACAGTCCGTTTTTCAATTCGCTGAAGAAATTGGCAGGCGGAAGAGTCACCTCAATCAAGAAACATCAAGGTGAAAGAATACTTACAATCCATATTGAAGCAAGCAAAGAGGATATCACGGAAGTCAATGATTCCTATGACTTTATTTTAGAGCTTTTCCCGAATCGACCGAACTGCTATATCATCGCCTATCCTTATGGAAAGATCGTCTCACTGTATCATGAGCATACCGATATCGAAAAAGGAATCTTTGTGACAAGGAATGCTCTTTATCAGTATCCGGAAGAGAGAGCCTCTCTTCCCAGTCATCTCAATGAACCGGAAGAGGCAAGACCTTATCTTCCTAATGCAACGCTCCGTTATCTGAAACAATATGTATTAGAAGAGAAACATGATCTTGATGATACGCTCCATCAGATGATCTCTTCTAATGATATCTATATCATCAAAAAGGATATCGTCTCTTTTTCCTTTGGAAAGAAAGAAGCGGAAAAAGTCAAAGTATCTGAAATCTATACCCACTTTGTCTCCAACCAGAAAGAATTGGCAAAGCTCAACAAGATCAAAGAATTGGTCGCATTGATTGAAAAAGCCATCAAAATCGCTAAGAAGAAGCTCATCAATCTCAATAATGACTTATCCACTGCAAAAGACAGAATGAAATATCTCGAATATGGTCAGATTATCTATCTTTATCAGGGTGAGATCAAAAAGGGAGACAAGATCTTAAAGAGAGACGGGTATGAAATACCCCTCAATCCTCTTTTCGATGCACCAAAAAACGCCAATAACTATTTCAAGAAGTATCAGAAAGCAAAAACAGCTCTCAAAATTCTGGATGAACTGATTTTAAAGACAAAAGATGAAGTCGAATATTTGGAAAAGAAGCTTGATGAAGCAAAAGACGGAACACCAAGAGATGTCATGGAACTGAAGAGCGAACTTCTTCAGGAAGGATATATTAAGGAAAAGCAGGGCAGAAACACGGTCTACAAAGTATCAAAGAAACACCGCTATGATCCTCACTATATCATTCTGAAAGAAGGCAAGATCGGTTTTGGCATGAACGGACTTCAGAACGAGGAGCTCACCTTCAACATCGCAAAGAAGGATGATCTCTTCTTACATGTAAAAGACTTCCCCGGTTCTCATGTCGTCATATTAGAAGGAAAAGACAACAAAGAAGTCAGAGAGACCGCAATGGAGCTCTCCCTTTATCTTTCCCATATGGATAACGGAACAGTCATGATCGCCAAGAGAAAAGACGTCAAGAAGAACCCCAACAAGGTCGGATTGGTCAATATTCTTCACTATGAAACGGCTGTTGTGAAGTATATCAGGCCCGAATCAGTGGCGATTTTTAAAAAAGAACTCAAAAAGGACTAGACATTTATTGACATTATTCGTCGAATTAGTTATAGTATTTCACGCGGTGATTTTTTGCCCCCTTAGTTAAATGGTATAACGGGTCCTTGGTAAGGACCAATTGCTAGTCCGATTCTGGCTCGGGGCACCATTATTGTTCAAAACTGCGCGATTTATATAGTTGTCAAATCAAGTGTGCTAAAAAGGGAGGAAACCCAATGTCTTCTAATGAAACAAAAACCAAAAAAGGACGTGCTCATGCTGTTGCAGCATGGGAATGGTTCAAGGAAGCTGCTTGGCTCCAGGTTTTACTCATTGTCGGCGTTGTTGTCGGCTTAGTTGTCGCAATTCCTTTCGCTGTCAAAGGCATCACCAACGCAGTCAATAGCGATAGCTCCAGCTTCTACAAAGAGCACCGCATCGATTATAAGAAACTCGGTATGTACCTCACCGGCGAAGACAAGAGCTGCAACGGTACAATCGGAGATCAGAAATTCGACAGTGACGGCAAATTCGACCTCACTGGTGAAAAAGAAGGCTTCGTCGTCATGTTCTACAAGAGCAACTGCGATAATTGCTCCAATCTTCAGAAAAACATCGAATCTTGGTATAAGAACTTCAATAAGGACTATGCCAAGGGCAACCTCAAGTTCTACACCATTGATGTGAGCTGGGATGTCGATGATAATACCAAATCCGTCAACAACGAAGGTATCAAGAGCTTATACAACAACAAGTTCATCAGCTTGGAAGAACAGATGGCAGCATCCCGTTCCTTCATCAATACATTCGAAAGCCAGGATGAAACACATTCCGGCAGCGAAAGCACAAAAAAATCCGTTATCGAAAACTTCAGCAAGGACTTCACTGCTGATAAGGATGGCGGAACAATGCCGACTCCTACTATTGTCACCTACATGAAAGACAAGGCAGCAGCCAACTATGTCACCAACACTGATGACTATAACGGTGATACTGAAAAGAAGAACGTTCTTCAGTACTGCAGCCCGAACAAAGTCATCTGTGATGCTCCTAGCGGATTATCCTTCACCAATGCTGCAAACGTTGCAACAATGATGATCGACATCTACAACTTCCAGGAATACAAAGTATCGAAATAAACAGCTCTTTCGAGCTGTTTTTTCGTTGTCGTTCTTGCATGACAATCATCACTCTAGTATCATATTTCTATGATTTTCCTAGAAACCGAAAGGGTAATCCTTCGAAATTTCACCGAAGACGACTTAGATGATATCTTTTCCTATGCTTCCGTTCCTGATGTCGGAGAGATGGCAGGATGGAATCATCACGAGAATATCGAAGAGAGCAGAACCGTCTTATACAAAGTATTCCTTCCGAATCCTGAAGACTATGCAATCGTCGATAAGAAAACAAATCATGTGATTGGTTCTTTCGGCCTTCATCAAAGCTCACAGCTGACCGCTGATTTCCCGCTTGAGACATCCAAAGAAGTCGGCTATGTCTTAGCCAAGGACTATTGGGGAAAAGGGCTCATGACCGAGATTCTCTCTTCCAGCATACAGAAATGGAAAGAAGAGGGGAAAATCGATGTACTGACAGCAACCACCTTCTCTACAAACAAAGCATCTGCACATGTGCTTGAGAAATGCGGTTTCCGCCATTATCGCATCATCAAGGACGTATATGTCAGTTCTTTAGACAAAGTCTTTGACAAATACTGTTTTTACCTGAGGCTTAAACACCATGACTAAAAGAGAAATCCTGATCGAACAGATTAAAAATTATATTCCATTCAATGAGCAGGAAGAAAAAGACAAAGCCATTATTTTAAATTGCTTAGAAAAATACGATGACATCTTCACCCGTGACAATAAGCTTGCCCATATGACAGCTTCCTGCTGGATTCTGGACAAAGAAAAGAAGCACGTTCTGATGTGCTATCACAACATCTACAAGTCCTGGAGCTGGCTTGGCGGACATGCTGACGGAGAAGAAGATCTTCTCTCAGTCTGTCTGAAAGAAGCTAAAGAAGAGAGTTCATTGAAGAATGTTGAACCATTATCAAAAGATATCCTCTCTTTGGAAACCCTGACTGTAGAAGGCCATATAAAAAGAGGAGAATATGTCTCCTCTCATCTTCATCTCAATGTCACTTATCTGCTCACTGCAGACATCCATGACGAGCTTCACATCAAACCGGATGAGAATTCCGGTGTCAGATGGTTCACGTTCGATGAAGCAAAGGAAGCCTCGTCTGAACCTTGGTTTATCGAACACATCTATCCAAAACTGAACGCAAAAGTCAAAAAGTTTATTTGCTGAACTTCTTTTTCATCATGTCTAACACGGGCTCCGGCACCAAGGAAGAGATATCGACACCTTGGAAGAAGAGCTCTTTTATTGTGCTGGAAGAAACAAAGGCCTGATCTTTTCTGGCCATCAGATAGACCATATCGATATCAGGTTCCAAAAATTCGTTGACCTCATGGAGCTGGAACTCCATCTCGTAGTCAGTGACGGCTCTAAGTCCTCTGATAAGAGCCTGTGCGGAGAGCTTCTTTGCTTCCTTGACAACGAGCTTATCGGTAGAAACGACTTCAAACCCTTCATAAGAAGCAAAAGTTTCTTTTGCCATTTCAACTCTTTCTTCCGCCGAAAAGAGATAATGTCCTTTCTTGCTTGCGTTATCGGCAACCATGATGATGACTTTATCGAAGAACTTTTTTGCTCTCAAAGCGACATCGACATGACCATTGGTCAAAGGATCAAAGGATCCAGGATAGACTGCGATTCTCATTTTCATTCTCCTCTTCTATAGATAGCGACATGCTTCTGACCATATCGATACTCTTTCATTTCAAAGCCTTCGATCTCTTTGTTCTTGTTTTCCTGTTCGGAAACAATGAGACAGTTTTCGCTCAGCATCTCTCTTCTGATCATCTCTTCGATGATGACATCATTGATGTTGAATCGATACGGAGGATCGAGGAAGACAACATCGAATTTGACATCCGAGAACTTCTTCAAAAAGAGACGATAGTCGCTGTTTGCCATGACAAAACGATCCTTGTCTGTCTCCAAAGAAAGAATATTTTCTTTCATGATCTGGAAAGTCTTTCTGTCCTTATCGTTGAAATAGACCTGCTTTGCGCCTCTTGATATGGCTTCAAGCCCCATCGCTCCGCTGCCTGCGAAAAGATCAAGAGCGATGCTATTCACCACCTTATCTTTCATCGCATTGAAAATGGCCTGTCTTACTTTATCCATGGTCGGTCTTGTGACGCTAGGATCTGGAACCTTTAAGAATCTTCCTTTATATACGCCTGCAATAATTCGAATCATATCAGAGTATCTCCTTGTTTAATCCGTTTGTCAGATGATTGATGATCCTTCTTACCTTCTCATAATAGATGCGGTATTCTTTCATCAGATCTGTCTCATTGATTTCCTGTTCTTTCTTTTTGAAATCAGACATCAGTTCTTCTTTCTTTTTCTGATCAATAGCAGAATCGATCTTCAATAGTATCTCATCTCTTTCTTTGCATAAAGAGATGAGAGCAGGATCTTCTTCTATCATTTTCGATAATTCTTTATATCGAAGATAGATGGAAGATGATTTGATATCTTCGATGAGTCCGATTTCTTTTTCGATAAATTCAGTTTCATTCATAACATCAAAATTATAGCATGATTTTCAACAATTCATCGTCAAAAAGGTTATATTGCAATAAAACGTGCTATAATCATTTGCACTATGAAATTATTTAAAAAATTATTTAAAATTTACACAAAGGACGATAATGTCCTTCACGAAAAAGCCAAAGCTGTTTCTTTTCCTTTAAGCGAGGAAACAAAAAAGACTGTTCTTGATATGGTTCAGTATCTCAAAGACAGTCAGGACGATGAAATTTCAGAGAAGTATCATATCAGAAGCGGAGTCGGAATCGCCGCTCCTCAGATTGGCATCAGCGAAAGATTCTTCGCCACCTATTTCGAAGATGAAAACGGAAAATTGTATGAATACGGATTGGTCAATCCGAAGATCATCTCCAGTTCAGTCAAGAAAGCCTACCTGAAAACAGGAGAAGGCTGCCTTTCTGTACCGGTCGACGTCAAAGGCTATGTCTATCGTTACTATAAGATCACACTGAAAGCCTATGATGTTGTCTCTGACAAAGAAGTGACGCTGAAGCTCTCCGGCTATCCGGCGATTGTCTTCCAGCACGAATACGATCATCTCGATGGCATTCTCTACTACGAAAAGATCGACAAAGAAAATCCTTTCCGCGCCGATGATAACGCTATCGCAATCGAATAACATTATTTCGCTTGTGATTTATCTTTTTACTTTGTAAAATAGAGTCGACAGTTGTAATATTATTACAAAAGAATTTTCGTTTGTTAGCATGTTTATAATGAACAGATTTAATATGAGGTACTTTATATGGCAGATTTGAAACAAATTTTATCGTCGCCTGTCGAAGTCTATGCACTCGGCGGTCTTGGTGAGGTCGGAAAAAACCTTTACTGCATCGAAAATGACAGCACCATCCTGATCATCGACTGCGGTGTCATGTTCCCCGATGCGAGCATGCCCGGTGTCGATTACGTCATCCCTGATTTCACGCACCTGATCGAAAATCAGAACAAGATCAAGGGATTAGTCATCACACATGGACACGAAGACCATATCGGTGGCATTCCTTTCCTTCTCAGAGAAATCGATATCCCTGTCATCTATGCACCGAAGATTGCATGTGCGATGATCCGTCATAAGATCGAAGACGGAAGAATCAGAACCAAGACCAGAATCATGGAATACAAAGAGAGCGATGAGCTCAAGTTCGGCGATTTCCACGTCGAATTCTTCCATGTCACACACTCCATTCCTGATTCCTTCGGTTTATATATCACAACTCCGCAAGGCACCATCGTCGAAACCGGCGACTTCAAGATCGATCTTACACCGGTCGATGGAGACTTCAACCTTTCCAAGCTCACCCGTTTCGGTGACAAGGGAATCGACTTATTGATGGCCGACTCCACCAACGCCGAAAAGGAAGGCTATACCAAGAGTGAAAGAACTGTCATCCGCGGTATTCAGGATGTCTTCTCTGAAGCATCCGGAAGACTTCTCATCTCCACCTTCTCCTCCAACATCTCCCGTATTCAGCAGATCATCGAAACCAGCATGAAGTTCAGAAGAAAGATCATCGTCTTCGGAAGAAGCATGGAGAGCAATATCGAAGCCGCAAGAGAATTCGGCTATATCAAAGTGCCGGATGAATACTTAGCTTCCCCGGAAGATCTTAAGACACTTCCGCCGGATCAGATCACCATCCTTTGCACCGGCACACAAGGTGAACCGATGGCTGTCCTTTCCAGAATCGCGCGCGGCGATCATCGCTTCATCCATGTCATTCCTGGCGATACCATCGTCTTCTCTTCTTCTGTCATCCCTGGAAACACTTCCGCTATCAACACCCTGATCAACCAGCTCAGCCGTTTAGGAGCCTCTGTTGTCACCAACTCCGTTCTTTATAACCTCCACGCTTCCGGTCACGCATCCCGTCAGGAGATGAGACTGCTTCAGAAGCTTGCACGCCCTCATTACTTCATGCCGATCCACGGTGAATACCGTATGCTGAAACTTCACGCCAGAATCGGTGTAGAATGCGGTTTAGCCAAAGATCACACCTTCGTCTGCGAAAACGGAGATGTTCTGACACTTGTCAATCATAAAGTCATCAGAAGCAATACTACGCTTCCTGCTGACAGCATCTATATCGACGGAAAGAATCCTGTCGGAATCTCCAACTCCGTCATCAAAGACCGTTCTACCTTGATCAATGAAGGTATGGTCGGTGTCTTCCTTGTCATCAATCCAAAGAACAATACCCTTGTCTCTTCCCCTGTCGTCGAATCCAAGGGATTTATCTCTGCCAACAAGAAAGGTCTTCAGAAGAAGGCCAGTGAGATCATCGGCATTGAGATCATGAGAATGATGAACAGCAATGAAAAGGTCACCTATGCGGATATCAAAAACGCAGTTAGAAGCGTCACCTCTCACTTCCTGTATCGTGAAAGCCATCGTAACCCGATGGTCATCCCTGTCATCCTCAACTATACACCAGAGGAATAATCATGATCATCCTTGCCAGCAAATCGCCTAGAAGAGTTGAGATTCTGAAGGAAATCCTCGGCGATAATCCCTTTGAAACCATTCCTTCTTCCTTCAATGAAAGAGCCATTCACAACAAAGACTGCAGAAAGCTCTGCCTCACAGAAGCACAGGGAAAAGGAAGAGAAGTCGCACTTTCTCATCCTGATGACATCGTCATCGCAAGCGATACGATGGTCGTCTACCAGGGAGAACAGCTCGGAAAACCGAAAGACGAAGAAGACGTCTATCGCATGCTTCGCCTTCTCACCGGTCATGTCCATGAAGTCGTGACTGCCTATACCATCATGAAGGGAAGAGAAGAACTCGCCCATCGCGTATGCATTGCCAAAGTCTTCCTTGAGAAGATGGCTGATGCAGAGATCTCTATCTACATCGACTCCGGTTCCCCCTTTGACAAAGCGGGCGCCTATGGAATCCAGGACAATGATTTCATCGACGGAAAAGTCGTCGATGGTGATTATTACACCATTATGGGCCTTCCGAAAGATGACCTGGAAGATGATCTTGTAAGATTAGGAATTATCGACTGACAAAAAGGGTTTGCACTGTATTGTAGTGCAAACCCTTTTAATTTACTTAGATTGTTTATCGATGTTTTCGCTGAGAAGTCTTTCGAATTCTTCACTCTTGCTTCCAATAATGAAGACAATCTTGTTTCCCATGAACATCACGGAATCCAACTCTTTTGTGACGGCTTCCTTTTCGATTTTGGAAGTATCAACAACCTCAAGGGAAACTCTAGAACCGCGTGAAGATATCTGTTTGATGTTCTCTTTTCCGCCGAAGAGAAGAGAGAGATGACTTGCAGATTCTTCAATCTTCTGATCAGCTTTTCTTTCTGATTCTTTGATTCTCTTGTTCTTGATGACTTTCAGTACGATCAGAACAATAGCAAGAACGACAAGTACAGCCAGAACGGCAATGAGCGCATACATCCAAGGTTTCATATCAGTCCTCCAATCCTGAGATATTCTTTCTCAATCTTTTTACCTGTGACACTTCTCTGAAATGAAGAAGGGAAACAGTATGTTCGTCATTTCCTCTGAAGGTATATACTTTGCCTTTCAGATCTTCTCTGTAGATGCCATCAAGATAGCTCTCAATCAATCCCTCTTTGACAACAACTGTGAGCTTCTTGTCATTGTCGATGATTGCTTTATTGATCGGATTGACAGAAAGCCTATTGTAGCAAGGCGCAATTGTCGAATACTGATAGACATGCGGCCTTCCGATGACGACAGGAGAGGCAAGGGATGTAAGGTATCCGGTCGTTCCGATCGGAGAAGAGATGACAATGCCGTTGGCTCTTACAGTCGTAAGGAGTTCATCATCGATCAAAATATCGATGAAGCAGGTCTCCCCGGACTGAACAGCGACATCGTTGATGAATTCATGTTTCTTTCCATCGACATCGACTTCATAGAACGGAATCTTTTCTTCCTTCGGTTCATTGTGGAAGAAATCATGAATGAATTCATCAATCTCATCATGATCATAATCGGAATAGAATCCTAAATGACCGGTATTGATCAGGATGAACTTTCCCTTTTTATCATAAAGATGAACAGCTCTCATCAAAGAGCCGTCTCCTCCAAAAACAAAAATCAGCTCTGGATTCTCTTTGTCTAAGACAAATCCATGACTCAACAGACTATCCTTCAGTCTCGATACCAACAGATCATTGTTTTCTGTTTTCTTCGATTCAATGACAAAGGTTGTACTTTTCATTTTCTGTTCTCTTTCTATTTTTACCTTGTTATTGTATCATAATAGCGTTGAAAAATGAGGAGTGAATATGGCAAGCAATAACATTGAAATCGAAGCTAAGGTACTGTTGAGCAAAAGAGACTATCTGAAACTATTGGAAAACATGTCTTTTGGAGAGCAGGTCAAAATTCAGAACAACTATTACCTCGACAGCGAAGACAGAGTCTTGAAGAAATATGGAATGACAGTCCGTTTAAGACAAAGAGAAGGAAAGAACAAACTGACATTGAAGGCTCCTTTGGCAGAAGGTCTTTTGACAAAGAACCAGGAACTGAGCGACAGTGAAGCAAACGCTTTAATCAACAACAATCTCTTCCCCAGAGGCGATATCGCTGATTTCCTCGATATCCTTCATATCGATGTCAACAAGCTTGCTATCTTGGCAACGTTGACAACTGAAAGAAAAGAAGGAACATTCGAAGGATTCGAAATCAACATCTCCAAAAACTCCTACAGCAATATCGTTGATTATGAACTCGAATGTGATTCCGATTCTGTCAGCAACTCTCAGACCGCATTAAGAGATATCTGTCAGAAATACAACATCGAGTATAAGATCAACACCTTATCGAAGGAAGCAAGAGCAGTCAACGCTGCATTGAACAAGTAAAAAAACAAACCTCATCTTCGGAAACAGACATTTCCAGGATGAGTTTTTTTCGTTGCAATCGTTGTTGCAACGATTCACCAATCGTCGCAGATCGTCTGCAACGATTATTTCTTCATATATCGTGTCGATTTGGCTTTACCGATCTTTTCAATCACTTCCTTATCGAGCAATGACTTGATAACACGAAGCATTGTGTCTTTATTGATATCAGTAAGTTCTTCCAACTCAGGACGTGTATACTGATAATTGGAATTCATCTTCGACAAAACTTTTTCTTCGTTTTTCGATAATGTGATATGCGATGTGATAGGAAGAGAGACTGAAACCGAGGAGTTTGTCAGATCAAATGTCGGTTTCATGATGCAATCATT
>CAKUXT010000052.1 GCA_934700375.1 uncultured Bacilli bacterium
ATATTATACAATAATTTCAACAAAAAAAGGAAATGCCTTAATCAACAACATTTCCCCTTTCTTGCGATTGCCTTAGAGAAATTTTATATAGGCCCACGGATTTCTATCGTTATAAAAGTGGGCCCCTTCAATTGAAAGAGCCCACTATCAAAACTACTTGTTCAATTTAGCCAATTCAGCTGCGAGTTCACCGCCGACCTTAGCATTGTTCTCAATCAATGCCATATTGGTTTCCAAGGACTTTCCGCCAGTGATGCCGACAAGCTTATCAAGAAGATAAGGAGTGACTTTCTTTCCGGTGATATGATCCTTTTCCATCATGGCGATGGCTTCTTCGATCTTGCCTTCCATCCAATCAGCATCGAGAGAATATTCCTGCGGAACAGGATTGAGAATCAAAGCACCCTGAGACAATCCTAATTCATGAGCGGTGTGAAGGATACGTGCCAATTCAGCTGCATCCTCGACATGTTGTTCAAGATTGTACTTGCTGGAACTAGAGTAGAAAAGCGGAACTTTATCAGTCTTGTAACCGATGACTTCGACACCCTGTGTTTCAAGATATTCCAATGTGCGAGGAACATCGAGAATCGCCTTGGGGCCAGCGCAGATGACGTTGACTTCTGTTCTTGCGAATTCACCTAAGTCTGTGGAAACATCCATAGTCTCGTTGTATCCTCTGTGGACACCGCCGATACCGCCGGTGGAGAAGACTTTGATGCCAGCCATCTTGGCAAGAATCATCGTTGCGGCAACGGTTG
The DNA here is from genome assembly GCA_934700375.1 of uncultured Bacilli bacterium. Lineage (GTDB taxonomy): Bacteria > Bacillota_I > Bacilli_A > RFN20 > CAG-288 > Enterosoma. The sequence goes on from CAKUXT010000052.1 coordinate 762, forward strand.
TAGAACCGTTCAATCCTCTTTCGATGACATAAGGAAGCTCACGTCTGGAGACCTTCATGGCATTCATGGTCTTTCCTAAATATTCGATTTCTTCATGGGTAAGACCTATTTTGATCTTTCCATTGATGATACCGATTGTATAAGGTTCACCGCCTGCCTTTCTGATTTCTTCTTCACACTTGAGTGCGCATTCCACGTTCTGCGGATAAGGCATACCATGTGTGAGAACAGTTGTCTCTAAGGCAACTGCAGGTCTAGAAGACAGATCCGGAATCTCTTTCAGCATTTCTTTAATGTCCATATTTATTCATTCTCCTATTTGAATCAGTTTACTTTCTATCAATCTTAAACGACATAGAATGAGAATACTTATCGCCTGCTTTAAGGACGATGTTGCTAAGAAGCGGGAATGTTTCCGGTTCAATAGCGATAGCACGTCTTAAGGCGTGGGTGAGGAACTCACCATTTGTGAACTTATACGGAGCAAGGCAGGAATCAACATAGAAGTTGATGGAATCAAAATCGGTGCTGACTTCAAGATGGATGTCTTTAGTATCCATGATGACCTTTGGATCATCTGTGCCTTCATCGAAGACATAGGTGTTGTCCAATGTTCCGATTTCAGGATGTTCTTTCTCAATCTCATCGAGCTTGTCTTTCAGAACAGCAGGTGTTCTGAAGTCATAGCAGGAAGGGACATCTTCCATGCCGACAACAAGCAATGTTCCAGGCTTGAAAGTACCGATCTTCGATGCTTTGACCTGAAGAACGTAGTCATTGACGCTTTCGCTGTTGAATACGTTCCAATACATATGATTGGAGAAGGAGACAAGCGTATCTTTGTCAGAAACGGCTTCACATGTGATCTTAAGGGTGTTTGTTCCATCCTTCGGCATGGAATAAGTCACTTTGGTATCGAGGTTTCCAGGGAATCCGGCTTCACCATCTTTGGAAAGATAGTGGAAGATAACACGGACTTCGTTTTCATCCTCTTCCTTTACGGCTTCAAAGTTTCTGTAAGTCAGAGATTCAGAGCATCCACCGTGAAGACAGATGTGCTGTTCATCTCCTAATACAGAATAAGTCTTTCCACCGATCATAAAGGTATCCGGAATTCTTCCCGCGACTCTTGCCAATGTCTTGCCATGGAATCCGGTCGATCCCAAGTAGGCCTGTTCATCTTCGAATTCAAGAATCAACGGTTTTCCGTCCAAGGTCAAAGACCTGACACCGGCTCCTAAAGTTGAGAACTTACCTACAAGGCCATTCCCATTGTCCAGCGTCACGTAACTCGTTTCATACTGTTTCATATTGAAACCTCCGAACTGTTTATTGATAGTTTACTTGGCTTCAGCTTCCTGAGCTGCCTGAGCAGTCAATCTTCCGGCCTTCAATGCAGCATAACGCAAATTGAGGGAATCAGCAAAGAAGCTGTGAACATGCTTTGCGAATTCATCTCTGTTTTCAGCCATAAGCTTCTGAACCTTTTCAGCAGCAGCCTTCTGTTCATCTGTCCAAGAAGGAGCTAAGGTCAACTGGCTTGTGACAATATCCTGAATGAACATAAGTCCATTCTTGTTGTTGTTTTCTTCGACGAAGAAAGCAAACATATTTCCGCTTTCAAGATCATCGTAGCAGAAGTTGGATAAGAAGTTGACAGAGGTTCCGTCTTCCTTGTTGATGGTGACCTTTCCTCTGACATCACCGCTTGTCAATGCCTTGTTTCCGGCATCGATGGTTCTGTAGGAAGGAAGAACTCTGTTAGCAAGGAGTTCGGTGATCTTATCGACTCTGGCACGGATGTCAGGATTGTTGCCGACGATGAGTTTGAGCTTTGTTCCGTTTTCGACAGCGGCGAAAAGATACTGGCCGCCGAAGGACAAAGCAACACAGGAAACGAAGAAAATGCTGGAGACATAATCAAAATAACGATAGGTTTCGATCATAGTGATATCTCTTCCAGTAGAAGACTTAAGCTTTAATTCGACAGCATTGTCGGGAAGAACATTCTCGATAACGACATCATAGGTGTCAGTCTCTTCGACAAAGGGAGGGACAAGCTTCAAAGAAGGCTTGATGGTCTCGTTGTAATTCTTGGTTCTTTCAACGATCTTCTGGATATCCTCTTCTTCTCTGACTTCTCCTTCGGCATTGAATTCAAAGACGCGGTAGATAAGCTTAGGCATATCGGAACCGAGAGTCAGAACTTCAGCAGAGCCATCCTCTTTGTAGTCGACATAGACGATTTCCATCTTGGCGGATTTCTTAAAAGGGAACTTCTGAGCTTTTTCGTCAACAAGTCCCTGAATCTTCTTTAACATTTCTTCTTGTGTCATAATCGTTTTCAAATCCTTTCTTTGAATAGCATATAAGCACTACTAAATTATAAGCAATTCACATTGCATTTTCCATAGTTTAAACAAATATAGAAAATAAAAAACTAGTAAAAGAGAATGATTTTTGAAATCATAGGGCTTACATTTATGTTTTTGTCAAACTATCGTAAAAGAAAATCAGTCGATGCGAAAATCGATTTCTTTTTCGCCGATTTCTTTCAGATGTTCATTGCATTTCTTAAAACAACCTGAATTGAAGAAACCTCTTGAAGCGCTCAAAGGAGAAGGGTGTGCACAATAGATGACATAGGCGTTTTTGCTATGGATCAATTCCATCTTCTTCTTTGCAAAATTCCCCCAGAGGAGATAAACGACATTGTTGTTGAGACCATCGATTTTTCTGATGATGCTATCAGTGAAATTCATCCAACCGAACTTAGCGTGACTATTGGCTTCTCCATCTCTTACTGTCAAAGAAGCATTCAAAAGAAGAACACCTTGTTCTGCCCATTTATCAAGTGAACCATGCTTAGGAATAGGATAGCCATATTCGATGTTCAGCTCCTTGTAGATATTGAGCAAAGAAGGCGGGAATCTGATACCATCATTGACAGAGAAAGCAAGACCGTTTGCCTGGTCAGGATTGAAATAGGGATCCTGGCCGATGATGATGACTTTCACTTTATCAGGATTGACGAGGCTTAATGCATGATAAACTTTTTCTAACGATGGATGAACGATATTCTTCATGTATTCTTCAGAAACCAACTCCACAAGTTTCTTGAAATATTCTTTTTCTTTTTCCTCTTTTAAAAGCGCGTTCCACTCTCCCGGAAAAGAGGATAGACGAGTTATGATCTCACTTTGTTCCATACTCATTTACGGCCTTCCTTGTTCTTCTTGAAAGCGATGAGGTCTTTCAAAAAGAGAACAAACAAAATCAAAGATCCAAAAGCGGAAATCACAACAGCTATGATTGCATATATAGAAAAACCATAGACAAAACCGATGGCCAAAGAGCAGGCAAGCATCAATAAGGCCACGCAAAAAAGGAGAAGATACGGATGATCTTTCAGACTGAATTTCATTACTTCTTATTGTTGAACCACTTGGACTGAATGAAATCCAAGGTCTCGTCAAGATTCTCTTCTTCCATCGCTGCGATAGCAAAAAGATAAGAAGGCATTGCCAATGCCTTTTCAGGATCGAAATCGACATCGTCGCCTACTTTTGCTTCGCCCTTTGCAATGAAATAGCGATTTTTGCAAAGAAGCAATAACTTATCATCTCTGGTCAATAATACTTTACCTTTTTCCATAATTTCATCCTCCTATTTCTAGACAATTATATCATCAAAAACACAGATGATTTCAATAATATTATTCTGATAATTCATTCAAAGCCTTGATGATCTCATCGATCTTATCAAAGGAATGAATCGTACATCCGCTTGCGGAAAAGTGTCCGCCTCCTCCAAAGGAGGTCGCGACTTTCTGCATATTGTATTTTCCGTTCGCTCTGAATTCGACACGGATCGAGTCATCTTCCTGTTCAGTGAACAGCACCCAGATCGGATGTTTATCGAGCCTTGCTAAGAGATCGGCCTGTTCACCGGCTTCGGATGACGGGATTCCAAGAGGAATATAATCGCTTTTATGAACGACGCAATAGCAGACTTTGCCATCATATCTCACATGGTTATAAATGAATGCCTTATATTCAAGTCTGTTCTTGTCCTGTGCATAAAGCTCATCATAGATAGCCTGGAAATCAACGCCTAAGGAGATCAGATAACCAGCCATCTTCAACGTTTCTTTTCTGGAATCGAGAAGGAAACGGTCCGTATCTGTCACAAGACCTGTGAACAGATACATGGCAGCTTCTTCTGAAATGATGCGATAACGTTTCTTGAACGCTCTTGCAATGACAAAAGTAGCAGAAGGCGCATCCTCATCCTGAATAGCAAGGAAGGAGGTATTAAGAAGCGGGATATGATGATCGAAGCAGACATATTCTCTTGCATATTTCACTCTCTGGTCTTCGACTCTTTCAAAGCAGTTGAGGTCGACAAGAATCGCCAAAGATCTGCAAATCGTATCCACAGAGACTTCATCTGCTTTCTCAAAGAAGGAAGGGAGATAACTCGGTCTTGATCCGACTCCGTAGATTTTCTTCTTCGGGAAGAGATACTGAAGTTCTTTTTTCAATCCAAGGACGGATCCGACACAGTCTCCGTCCGGATTGACATGACCGAATATGACAATAGAATCTGCCTTTTCGATTTTTTTGAATACTGCGTTTTCAATTTCCTGTTTGTTCATAAACCACCTTTGTTAAACCAATTTTTTACGTATCTGAGTAGAGACAAGATCGACAAGGACGATCATGACAATAAGTCCCCACATCAAAGAACCTAACTGAGGCCACTTGTGTTCGCTGGAGAAACGGAGAATCAGTCTTCCTAAATCACCTGCACCGACAAGGCCTAAAATAGAGGCTGTTCTTAAGTTCAGGTCGAAACGATAAAGAATCGTCGACAAGAAGCTAGGAAGGACCTGAGGGAGAACACCGACACGGATAGAACCGAAACGGGTGGAACCGCAGGAATCATAAGCTTCAAGGAATGTCATATCCATGCCATCAAGGCCATCAGAATACATCTTTCCGACCATACCGATAGACTGAATGGATAAGACGACAACACCGGTGATCGGCGAGAAGCCTGTCACCATGATCATGATATAGCAGAATACGATTTCAGGAACCGTTCTGATGAGAATCAGAACTGCAGTAGAGAGATATGACCATTTCCCGAAGAGTTTCTTGGAAGCCAAGAAACCGAACGGAACAGCAAGGATAGATGCAAACAGCGTTCCTAAGAAAGCAATGGCGAAAGTCTGAAGGCAAAGGTAAACAACCGATGTCTCAAAGGAGTAGACACCTGTACCTAAGAACATATCATAGTCAGGAACAAAGAGTCCTTTGAAGAAATCGGCTATGGTCTGAAGCCAGCCGTGACCGGTGGATTCAAACATCTTCTGATTGAATGCAAAGTAAATGAAGACTCCTAAGAAGATTGCCAAAGTGATAAGGTTGACAATCCACATCGGAGGACGGGACAGATAAGCATCCAGTACACTGAAGAAAGAACGATGGGATTTATCATGACGATAGGTGTCTTTGATCTGCTTGGCATCTCTTTTTTCTGTTTTTTTCAGGAAATCGAGTCTGGCCTTCATTCTCTTTTCGATATCTTTTCTTGCTTCTATATCAGAAGCAGAGGAAAGAAGATTTTCTTTTTCATCTAAGAGGACTTTTCTTTCTTCTTCAAAACGGATTTTAGAAGCATGAAGGTCTTCTGTCATTTTCTTTTCGGCCATCAATCGATTCTGAAGATTGTGCTCTTTTGCCTTGGCCTTTGCTTCATTCAAAGCCTCTTTGTCATTAAGGATTTCGTAATCTGTCATTGTGTAACCCTCCTAGCAAGAGATGAGAACCAAGTCAAAACAAGAACAAGGATCAATAACGGAACAAGAATAGCTCCAATCTGATTGTATTCATAAGTTTCCATAGCCTCCTGAATCAATTTACCGATACCGCCAGCATTGACAAAGCCTAAGATGACGGAAGCACGGATGTTGATTTCGAAAGTATAGATGACATTGCTTAAATAGTCAGGAAGAATCTGCGGCGCAATCGCAGTGACAAACGCTTTCGGTTTGCTTCCGCCTGTCGAGACAGCGGCTTCAAACGGATGCATATCGACAGTCTCGATTCTTTCATACATCAGCTTGATCATAATACCCATCGTGAAGACGACCATAGCAAAGATACCAGCCTTGGTACCGATGCCGAAGAATGCGACACCGATGACGCCAAGAACCATGGTCGGGAAAGTACGTATGATATTCAATATGACACGGAATGTTCTTGTGACTGACCTATGTTTTACGACATTCTCAGAACATAAAATCATAAACGGAATTGCCAAGATGGAACCAATTGCTGTCGCGATGAACATCATCTGGAAAGTCTTCCAGATGGCCGGTATAGCGGTATTGAGCATATAGGAGAACCAATCAGTCCATGTATTAAGAATCATGGTGTCATCCGGTTTAAACATCTTTGAAATGATGAATCCTAAGTTCTCGCCTTTAAACTGTGCATGCTCAAGCTGCATGAAGATGAGAGAAAGAAGTCCGATAGCAAGAACACTTAAGAAACTAAGAAGAACACGAAAACGAGGTTTGAGAAGTCCGTTTCCGTCAAACTCAACAGGACGATAAAAGAGATGAAACGGATAAATGAGGACTCTGTTCTTGCTCAGAGCCAGTTTCATCTTTTCTCTTTCACCGTCAAGTCTTTCCTTCATCTGATAAAGGGCAGGTTTCACAAGCTTCTTTGCCTGTCTTTCCGTATATCCTTCCTGGATATATTCAGCAATCTTTTCCTTGGATTCTTCTTTGACTTTGTTATAAAGTTCTTTCTGCTGATTGTATTCGTCTAAGATTTCAGCCTTATGTTCCGCATAAGCTCTTCTTCTTTCCGGACCTTCGGCAATAAAATCCTGATAGCGTTCGTCAGAATAAGAAGCAATCATAAAGCATTCTCCTTATTGAGAACTTCAGAAGCTGTCAGTTTTCTTCCATAGATTGTTTCAAGAGCTTCATCTGTCAGCTCTTCCGGCTTTCCGTCAAAGACGATTTTGCCTTTTCTGACGCCAAGGATTCTTGTAGCATACTTCTTGGAAAGATCGACATGATGCATATTGGCAATGATTGTGATTCCAAGCTCTTTGTTAATCTTTTCAAAGTCATCCATGACCTGCATGGAAGTAAGAGGATCCAAAGAGGCAGTCGGTTCATCAGCCAGAATGATCTTGGGTTCCTGCGTCAAGGCTCTTGCCAAGGCAACACGCTGCTGCTGTCCGCCAGAGAGTCTATCAGCTCTATCGTATGCTTTATCAAGAATTCCCATCAATTCAAGATTCTTCAAAGCAAGCAATTTTTCTTCTTTGGTGTAAATACCAAAAAGAACTTCCCAGAAGTTATGATAACCGATTCTTCCGGAAAGTACGTTTTTATAAACAGAGACACGAGAAACAAGATTGAAAGACTGGAAGATCATACCGATCGATCTTCTCAACTCTCTCAAAGCTTTTCCTTCACATTCAGCGACATTGACACCATTGACTTCCAATGTACCGGAAGAGATGTCATGCATCTTGTTTATCGTTCTCAGAAGTGTAGATTTGCCAGCTCCTGAAAGACCAATGATGCAGACAAATTCTCCATCATTGATCTTCAGGCTGACATCGTCTAGGCCTTTCGTTCCCTCAGGATAGACTTTACTGACATGACTGAATTCAATCATATTTTACCTCCTAACGATTGAAAAGCTAGACGAATAGATACTAGCAAATTACAGTAAGACGACTATTAGACTGATAATAATGATTACTTCTTGTTGGCCTGATTCCACTTCTCGAATTCGACTTCACCGGCATAATCATCATTGGTTGCATCTTTGTAACCAGTGTGCTGATAAAGTCCATAGATGATGTTGGCACCAGTGCCTTCGGTATCCTTGTCGCCATCAGCGACAATAGCCTTGAAAGCCTTGGCTAAAGCTTCTCTGACTTCCTTATCCAATCCAGAACGGACAGCGACACCATCATTTAAGATACCCTGTGTCAAAGCAACAGTGTATGTATCGGAGAAGTTCTTTCCGTTATCCTTCCATTCCTTATCGACGTTGGCACGGAAATCCATATATCCCCAGCAAGCATCGATCTGATCAGTCATCAAAGCATTGAAAGTATCGTTGTAATTGCCGGCGTTGACAATCTGGAACTGTCCCTTGGAAGCATCAGGATTCTCTTCAACACCTTTCATGCCTTTAGCCCAAGCTCCATTTTTTGTGACCTTGGAGAATTCGAACATAGGATAAGTATATCCAGCAGGAGATGCTATTCCTTGCATGCCGATTCTCTTACCAGCGAAGTCTTCAAGAGTGAGCTTTCCATCAGCACCCTTCAAAGCTTCAGCCTTTGCCTTAGTGGTGATCATTTCAGCATAGTAATAACCGGCAACACCGAATCCCTGTCCTTTGTAGTCATAGGCGGCATTGGTCTTGGGATTGACGCCGTTCATAGCCTGAACCTGTAAAGCTCTGGCAGCTTCAGAGTTGTGATTTCCGCTCTCATCAGCGAAATCTTCGACAACCTGGAAACCAGATCTTGTAGCAGTGAGAAGCATATCGACCTTGTTGGCAAACTTGATCTGAGTCTGAGCGAAAGCAGAAGCAGTAATGAAAGCAGCATCGATGCTTCCGGCAGCCAGAGCCTGACCATCAGCAGCAAAAGTTGTACCAGTGGTGATGACGAAGTTGTAGCCTTTCATTTCCTTTTCAAGCAAAGGCTTTAAAGCAGCAGCAGTAGCACTTAACGTATCAGTAGGTCTAGAAGGTGTGAGCTGAAGACGAATGGTCTTCTTAGTATTAGCAGAAACGCCATCATTAGAAGCGCCACTATTAGTAGAAGAACCACAACCAGTAACAGAAGCAACAGTCAGCAACAAACCGGAAACTAATGCGAAACTCTTTTTCATACTGAATATTTTCCTCCTATGTATGAATCGATTTTTATGAAAAGAAACGGAAGGCTCTGAACTTTGTTCAGTCTTATCCGTTTACAATAATGGTTACGATTTATTATCAACGGATAGTCCCCTTTAAGGCAGGGGGTAGAAACGAAGTCACCATCTATAGCTTCTTATATCCATCTCTTCTCGGAAACATAATATATCACTAACAACATATATTAAGTGATGAACACGCTTACATCAATTAATCGTAAAGGGCTTTTTACATTTCTCTTTATTTTATGATGATATATAAATATCGAATACATTATATTTTTAATATAATGTATTTTCCTTAGATGTTCAATTTTCAAAGTTTAATTACGGCCTATTGAAAAATGAAAATCATCATAGAAAAATATAAGAAATGACAAACTGGCATTATCTGTTTCATCATGATCTGAACATTTACAATTTATTTGCCTAAGAGTAAAGAATATATATGTTATCTAGTGTATAATAATTAACATTAGAAACGGAGTAATCAACTATGTATCAAGAACTTCAGAAGGGTTGGATAGAAGTCATCTGTGGACCGATGTTTGCTGGAAAAAGCGAGGAGCTGATCAGAAGAATCAAAACTCTTTCCTATGCTCATCAGAAAATCGTCGCATATAAGCCCAGCATCGACAATCGTTATGATGACACAGCTATCGCATCACATAACGGCGGCAAGTATCAGGCTTTTGCCATCAAGACCGCTGCTGATGTTCTTCGTCTCACTCCAGATGATGCACAGGTTGTCGCCATCGACGAAGTTCAGTTCTTCGGAAAGGAAATCGTCGGAATCTGCGAAACACTTGCAGACAGAGGTGTCCGTGTCATCGTCGCAGGTCTTGATATGGATTTCAGAGGTGAGCCTTTCGGCCCAATGCCTCAGTTATTGGCAAGAGCAGAGATCGTCACTAAACTGACCGCTTCCTGCACTGTCTGCGGCTGTGCTGCTACAAGAACACAGAGACTTGTCGACGGAAAGCCGGCTGATTATGATCAGCCGATCATTTTAGTCGGTGCCAAAGAATCCTATGAAGCAAGATGCAGAAAGCATCATGTGGTGCCAAAAGCAAAAAAATAGGGGGAGTTAAAGAGTAAATGAGATTTTTCAAGAAAAAGAAAAATACACCAGAACCTTCAACCGAAGAAAAAGAAGAAGTGGTTGAAAAGACTGAAGATGAAATCGAAGTCTCCGATTCTGAAGAGACCGATCCTTCGATTCAGTTGGATGCCAACAATACACCTAGCAGCGTCAAGCCCGGAATAGAGACAAACGACGTTCCGGAAACTATCGAGCGTTTCCTTCCTGATGTCAGTCAAGGCCTCACTAGTGAAC
>CAKUXT010000053.1 GCA_934700375.1 uncultured Bacilli bacterium
GCGCCGATGGATGGATTCCCTGGAATCCATCCATCATTGCTATTGCTCCTTGGTCCAGTGAGAGGGGTGCACTACATGAACGGAGCATTTTTATATGTCTACAATTTTAATATGTATTTGAAGTTGTTCTAGATAATTACTGATTTGAATCGGCAACTTTTTCTTTTAAGGCAACTGTTGGAATGAATACATAATAATTATCTTTCTTATAGAAACAGACTCCATATTGAGAAGTCGTTGTTTTTGCTATTTTAAAGCTGTCTTTGATTACGTTCCCGTTTTTTGATAATTCAAATGTCAGTATATCGTCTTTGATGCTGATGTTATGTTTATAAGTCCAGTTTTGGTTTGTAGGTGATCTATTCATAAACAGCAATAGATTCAACAATTGAATAATCATGACTCCAATGAGACAGATTATTTGAATGATCAGGTAAATAACGTTAGTCTTTTTGTCACCTAATGCAGATGCGGGAATCTGAAAGCAACCGGCGGTTATTATAACGAATAAAAAGAACATAAGGGTTAAGATTGGAATTTTATTTCTTCTCCAGTTTTCTTTTCGAATGATTTCTCCATCCTGGAAGAAAACATAATTTCCATTGTACTCGGTATAATTCATCTTTCTTGCTCCTTTAATGATTCTAAGGGGATTGCAACATAGTAATGTGCATTCTTGTATATGTACAGAGCTTGTTTTCCTTTCTCTATTCTTTTAATTGGAAACTCGGTTTTGATGATATCATCGTTTTGCGTCAATGTCAGATATGCAATGTTGTTTTCTACTTTGACTTCTTGGTGAAATTCACTTTGAAGTTCACTGGGTGACATGTTGGAGTAGAAAAAGAAATGCACAAGGATCGATAAACCTGCCAATAGAAAGAATATGCAAAATTCGCAACCGGAAAGCACAGTCAGTGCAGAATATAATTCTACGAGTTCATGTGCGGTATTGCTGTCGTAAAGCAAAGAGAAAACATATACGCCAACAATACCAAGAAGTGAAAGGCACAGGGATGAAATTAACAGAATCCAGAAAGGTCTGTTGGTTTCTTTCCTGATTTTCTTCAATTGCTGTGCTGAATAAGTGAATTCGTATTTTTCGTTCATAGAAATATCCCTCGATATTTCTAGTATAGAACGTATTGACATAAAAGTCAATAAGACATATCACTCACTTCTGAGCGACTCGACAGGTGATACTTTGCTCGCCTTGAATGATGGAATCAAAGCAGAGATGACACCGATAAGAAGAGAGAAAGCAATGATGATTAAAGCATGAAGGAAAGTGAAATCGCAGATGTTATTGAGGTGATAGTAACTCAAGAAAGATTTCAGAATGTTGTTGATCGGTATCGATAATATGGCGGTGGATATCGAACCGACAATGCCTCCTAAAAGACCGATGAAGATGGCTTCTAGCTCAAAGAGAAGAATGACATTGCTCTTCCTTGTTCCAAAGGAACGGAGCAGACCGATTTCTTTCTTTCGCTCTAGAATGGTATTTGAAATCATCAAGGAAGTCATAGCGGAAGAAGCAACAAGAGAGATGATGGCAAAGATGATAAGAAGAACAGAGGCCAATTTGATCATTTCTGAGACATCATCGATCAGATGATTGGAATCACTGGTCACATAATAGATCTGTTCTTCCTCACATCTTGCATGATTCTCATCATCCTGGATGTTGTTGTATTCATCCAGTCTATTCAATATTGTTGTTCTTGCTTCTAAGTCCGTTGGGAAGATGACAAGACTTTGAATGGTGGAATAGGCGTTGCAGTATCCGACTAAGGATATGATGTCATCATAGGCCTGTTCGATATTGGTCAGGAAAGCTTTTTTGATGTTCTCAAGCTGCTTGTCTATCTCCTCTTTTTTGGATAGATCTTTGCCTTTCAATTCATCGTTGGTCAGTTCTGATCCTAGATTCTTTGCAGTATAGAAGAAGGTTGAGAAGCCTTCGTAATAGTGCTCCTTGTCATCGATAGGATAATAATGGAAGTACTGTTTGAAGACGTTATTCAGTTTAGATGTGGGAAGGACAGAGGATCCGCTGTCATAATATTCCTGAAGCACAGCATCCAGATCGGATGCGAAGGCGGAAATCACACTGCCTGTAAGACCATCCGGTTTTGCAAAGACGATGTTGTCTTTGATTTTTGTGGCGACTTCGCTTGCTGTGTTTTCAGGCATCAAGAGATCCTGAAGCTTCTGACTGTAACATAAGGAAGGGGAAAGAATTGAAAAGGCGGTAGACTGTTTCGGTCGTAAGATACCGCAGATCTTCAAGGTTCTTCCTCTGCTGTTATAGAACTCATCGTTCAGGCTCTGTTTTTTGAAGTAGCTGATGGTACGTCTATGACCGACGGCATCGGTTTCATTTCTGACACCATTTTCGGTATAGACTTCATCATTGTTGAATATCTTGTATTCTTTTCCGATGACATCATTGAAAGATATCGGTTTGACCTTGCTTGTAAGAGATAGATCCTTGACGTCTTTTTCAGTATCCTTTGCGTTATAGAAACCAAGGGCACGCAATATCTTGAACTTGACTGCATTGTATTTGTCGACAACAAGGACTAAATCATTTTCGTTCTCAGGAAGCTTTCCTGCCAATAAATCATATTGATTGGTATCACCGTACAAAACATGGAAGATATTATAAGGAAGTGAAGCGTTGCTTGCATAAGAGTTGTAATTTGTGATTGTTGTGTTGACATACTTTTTATATGCGGGCGTTTCTCCGTCGATGGATTCTGGAAACTCGGTTGAAAGATTGAAAGTATAGCTTGATGAATAACTCATCACATAATCGTTGATGAGATTTTCCTTCTTCATAGTTTCAAGGTAATCCAAATATCGTTGTGTGACATTGTTGTATTGGTAGGCGTTATTCGTCGACTGGGAAACAGAAGGATAAATCTCTTCTGTATCAGGGTAAGTGATGGACTGATTTGTTTTGTCGAAGGCTTCCTTGTCCGTTTTCTCAGTGTAATTGGTAATGACAATCGGAAGAGATGTCGCAGATGCATTGGAGATGGTATAAGAGTATTTATCAAAACCACTATTGATTGCTAACAGAAAAGCGATTCCAATCATACCGAATGAATTGGCTATTGCGGATAATATCGTTTTTCCTTTTCTGGCTCGTATGTTTCTATAAGCGATGCGCAAGGCCATCATAAAAGAGAGATGAGAAGAATGTTCTTCTTTTCTCTCTTTCAGTTCATCCTTTCTTTCATGGAGGACTGTATCGCTTAAGATGCTTCCATCCTTCATCTTGATGATTCTGTCCGAATACATAGAGGCGAGCTCTTCATTATGGGTTACCATGATGACAAGCCTTGTTTTGGAAATCTCTTTGAGAAGATCCATGACCTCTTTGCTTGAGACGCTGTCTAAAGCTCCGGTCGGTTCATCGGCAAGGATATAGGGCTCTTGCGATTGCGACTTTCTGCTGCTGTCCTCCCGACAATTGGTTAGGCTTCTTGTTTTTCAGCTTGTCCATATGGACAAGCTTCAAAGCTTCTAAGGCTTTCTCTTCACATTCTTTTTTGGAGTAGTCTCTGACACTGAGTGCGATCTTGACATTGTCTAATACGCTTAGCTGTGGAATCAGATAGCAGTTCTGAAAGACAAAGCCGATGTTGTTGTTTCGATAGGAATCCTTCTCTTTTTCGTTGAGTGTGCTGAGATTCTTTCTGCCGGAGATAATCTCACCGGAAGTAGGAGTATCAAGACATCCTATCATATTCAAAAGTGTCGTCTTTCCGCATCCGGAAGGACCTAAAACAGATACGAATTGAACTTCAGGAAAAGAAAGAGAAACATCTTTCAATGCGTAGAAGTCCTGATCATCGATTTTGTAGATTTTCTGAATATGAGATAGATTTAGCATGTTTGTCCTTTGTAAGCCTCAATTCTCTGGGATACTTCGTATCCGCAGTCATTGCTTATTTTTATTATAAGGCTTAAAAGGTGAAAACATGCATAATTGTCTTCATCAACGACTAATTCTTTGAATAAAGTGTTCTTGATGCCTTGGTTAAGATAGGGGATATCAAGAATTCCGGTCTTGGAGAAGAAATAGCAGGCGGTGTTGAAGAACATGGAAGGAAGCGCGTATTTCAGGCGGAAGGAGTTAAGGAACTCAAATGTCTTCTTATCATCTTTTTCCGGGCATTCTTTATTGACTTCATTGATGAATTCTTCTGCACTTCTGTATTTAGAGAGCATTTTTGCAGTCTGAAAAACAGTCTGTGTCAGTTTTTTGTAAGGTGTTATCTTTTCTGGGACAAAATAATCCAAGACGTAATTGAGCTGAGAGAGATACTGACCATGGCGGAGAATCTTTCTCGGATCGAAATTTTCAAAGACTTCATCGAATTCTTTTTTGTTCTTGATGAATCCGACTTCATCAAGAAGTTCTTCTGGAAGCTGAACGAGGCTGAGATAATAGCAGAGAGAGGATAGGTCTTTGATCTCCCACATCGAAGAGAAAGACATATTCTCTGTCTTCTCTTTTACTCCGGTATAGAATTCACGCAGTGTCATCAGTCTTCTATCTCCAGTATGTGAATGTTCTCTAAAGCAGAGAATGCAATATGGGTGCTATCTAACACTGTGAATGACTCGACCTTGAATCCAAGCTTGAGTTCACCAGCAAGACTTCCGTCTCTTACATCGATGACATCAATTTTGGAATAGGCGGACATCGCCTCTGTGACAAGAGCGACGACATGGTTTTCATCCAATTGTTCTAATCCGCAGATCTGCTCTGCATTCTCCATCTGAGGCGTGTTGTCTTCTTTGTCAGGGAGAGTTCCTTTGTTGAGGAAATAATATAGCGGAGAAGTAATCTCTTTCTTGTTGTCATTGATGACATCGAATTTGTTGCATTCCATCAGATTGCTGTCATAGACGCGGAAACCGTATTCAGAGACAATATAGATCTCTTTTCTCTCTTCGTTGATGACAGGCTGGATGTCGTTATAGAGGATTTCAGGATGCTTGGTGATATTGTTGTTCTCATCCATGAAATCAACCGTTCCCTTGTTGTTGATAAGAAGATATCCGTTTAACATCCTACAGGCATAGACGTCATAATATTTGCTATCGAAAGAGAGTTCCTTTTCTCCCTTGAAATCGGGAAAAGAGCACTCAAACAACTTGATGTTGCTTGCTTTTTTTGGACTTCTTGTGTACAGGAAATCCGAGCTTGAATAAGTCATGAAGAATGATTTGCCGTCAAGCTTTTCCCCTACACCGACACAGATCATATTGTCCTTCTCTTCAGGATGGATTTCATTGACGAATTCCTGCTTCTCGATGTCATAGAGACGATGTTCTCCTGAGATATTTCCTAAAAGAAGATATTTCTTGTCTCTTGTGACATATCCGGATACCCCATTGAAATAATCGATGATTCTCTTCTCTTCCTCCAATGTCTTTTTGTTGATGAAGGTGACGGAGAGATAATCGATAAGGAGATAGGTATCTTTTCCGCTGCAGATAAAGTATTTGCGGTTATATGTTTTTTTCAGATTGAATTTCATTCTTGTACCTCGTTTTCATTTAAGAAGGACATCAGTTTTTCGACGTATTTGTCATTTTCTTGGACATAGCTTCGATGGTTGCTGTTTTCAAACAGATACCATTTCTTTTTACAGGTCAGATTTTCGAACATGACTTTGTTCTGAAGCGGAGTCGATTCATCATTGGCACCGGAGAAAAGAAGAACCGGGCATCTGATCTCTTTGAGCTTATCTGTGTACTCATAGTTTTTCAGTGTGCCGCTAGGTGAGAACTCACACTTTCCCCATGCTGTGATATAGGATTCTGTCCCTGGATTCTTCTTTCTCTTGATGCATTCAGGAAGCGTCGCTTTGTCTTCCCCGAAGATGAACATGTCCGTATAGTTCTGATTGGCGATCTGAAACTCAAGGGAAGAGAAATCCTGTGTTTCCTCTGCTTCCTTGATCGCTTTCTGGTCTTCTTCGGAAAGATATTTGACCAGTCGATGCGTCTCTTTTCTCCATAGTTCAACGCTGGAGAGCGTTGAAGACAAGGTAGCGGAAAGGATGCCTTCCGGTTTGTAATCGGTAAGGTAGATGATAGAGAGCATTCCGCCCCATGAATGGCCGAGAAGATGAATCTTCTTCAAGCTCAGTTTTTCTCTTAGATTGATCAGTTCATTGGCCCAGGTCTCTTTTACCCAAAGAGAAGGGTGGCTGTCTTCTAAAGCGGAGAGTCCACATCCGATCTGGTCATAGCTGATGACAGGTCTATCATCCAAATAAGCGAGGTTATCTAAGACTTCAAAGGAGTTGTGGGTGGAACCAGGTCCTCCGTGCACTAATAAAAGAGGGGCTTTCTTTCCTTCTGGATTGACAATTCGATAATATGTCTTATAGCCTCTAAAAGAAATGTACCCCTCTTTGATAGTCATTTGAATCTCCTTTTTGATTACTTGTTCTCGTTTCCGTCCTTCTTTTTCTTTGATTTCTGACAGGAGAGAACGATGAGAACGACTAAACCTGCAATCACAGGTGCACCTATTATAACGAAACCGAACACAATAGATAAGAAAACAGTGAACGTATCATTGTATTTCATCTTTGTCGTTGCTAAACAGGCTTTGATCTCAAGTGACTTTTCCTGGGTGAGATCAAGTTCTTTATCTGTGGTCAGGTAGTAATAAGTAGTGAGTTCTGAGGCTTCTGTCTGGAACAGGTTGTTGAGGACATATTGTTCGTCACCGATTTTCAAAACGGACTTCGGATAATAAAGCCAGACTTTATCATTTTCCTTATGCTTATAGTCATAGCTCATCGCATAGTCGATACGATAAAGATAGTTGCTTCCTGATCTACTGATATAACGGACTCTTAAATCAGTGACATTGATCTTCTTTCCGCTCTCTTCGCTTGCTGAAGTCGAATAGATGGAATCGGAAGAATATCCGATTGCTTTTTCGGCTTTCAAGTCAGAGATGGTATAGATTTCTAATGTGGTAAAAGCATAGGTAGGTGTTCCATAGATTCTGGCACTGACTAAGAAGGAATCGCCGGGATAGAGAATCAGATTGCTCAGATAGTTTGTCGGATTGGTGGCCAATACATTTTTGTCAGAGGTATCCTTGATGTTGAAGGAGTAGGTTATATTCGTTGTGATATTCTGACTCTCGTTTTTGATATTGAAATGGAAATCGAGGTAGGTCTCTGCGGATCCTGTTTCTCCTGCTGTCTCTTTTTCGTTGACGACGTTATCGACTGTGGCATCAGAAAATTTCATCGAATCTTTGCATTCGATTTCTTTATCCATGACTCTAGGGGATGAGCTACAGGATGCAAGGGTGAACATAAACAATCCGGATAAAAGGGAAAGGAATCTTTTTTTCATAAAAGCACCTCCTTATTTATGAATATAATAATAAAACAAAACCGCTAAGAAAAATACAATTTGAGTATTATTTTCGCTCTATCTGATTGCATTTGTCGGACTTCTGTCAATATTTGCAATAGGAAAAGATAAAGAATCCTTAAAAGATTCAGTGTTTATGAATCGTATCCAGCTTATCGATGACCTTGAGATCATGTTCTTTTGCAAACTGTGCAGCGAGGAAATTCCCACTGTCATCGGAAAGCTGCTCCGGAGCATGGGCATCGATTCCGAAGATGCATTTGGCGTGGTATTTTCCGACTAGGGAGAAAAACTCATCTGTCGGATAACGCCATCTCTTTTCTCCTCCGATCTCTTTCTTTCCGTTTCTGATTCCTGCAACATTGATCTCCAAAGGAATATCATAGGCCATACAGGTCTCGATCAAAGAGCGTGAAACCTTTTTGCAGTCGGAATCAAACTGGGAGATATTGGACATGAAGTAATCAGGATGGGCAAAGATCTTATACATCCCTGTCTGCAAAGCCTGGACTGCTAAGTCACGATAGAGATAGAGCTGACTGGCCGATGTTATATTGGAAAAGCGGCAGACGATCTCTTTGTTCTCGTTGATTGCACAATGATTTCCTAAAATCATGTAGTCGAGAACCCCGTTCTCGACCAGTTCTTTGAAAAACGGGAAATAGCTTGGGAATGCTTCTGCTTCAAAACCTAAATAGATATCGATCTGGTCTTCGTATTTCTTTGCCAAAGAGCGGATAGAATCGCAATAATCGTGGAAGAGCGAAAAATCGCCTCTTGTATAAGGCTCGGAAAAATCGGGAAGCATAGCGTGGTCTGAGAAACCGAGGTTTCTATAACCGTAGCCGATTGCTTCTAAGACATAGTCTTCATCTTCTCCGGTGGCGTGTCCGCATCTCTTTGTATGCGTGTGATAATTTGAAATGAACATAGATACGAATATTTTAAAACAAGGAAAATGAATTGACAATGTTCATGCGAGTCAATAGCCTAAATCAAGCAGAAAACATGATGTGTTCTTTTAGAAAAGAAGGAAAGCATATGAAAAACATCTTGGTGGTCTCAATTTCTTCTTGTTTCATTTAAGTGAGGTTACTATAATAATAGATGTCTTTTCCGCTGTTTTTTATTGTGGAAAAATCGACATACATAGAAAAGAGGTATAACTATGGGTAGAGCACACGAAGTCAGAGCAAAGAAAATTGCACAGACAAACGCCGCAAAATCGGCATTGTACAACAGAGCCAGCAAGGAAATTTATCTTGCCGCAAAGAGTGGTGTCCCTGATCCTAATGAGAACCTCGCATTGAGATCCGCCATCGAAAAATGGAAGGCACAGCATGTCACTCGTGATGTTATCGATAGAGCTATCGATAAGGCCAAGAGCAAAGATGCCGCTGCTTTTGTCGCTGGCAGATATGAAGGTTTCGGCCCTGGCGGAGTCGCCATCATGGTCGATACATTGACCGATAATGAAAAGAGAGCTTTTGCAGCTGTCAGAGCTTGCTTCACTCATCATGGCGGAAAGGTCGGAAACAGCGGTTCCGCTGCTTTCAACTTCGTCCGTATGGGTGTCCTTTCCTTCGATTGCGACAAGAACGCTGATGAAATCGAAGAAGATCTTATCTTCAACAATGAAATCGATGTTCAGTCCGTCGATCAGGATGAAAACACCTTTGTCATTCAGGTCACTCCGAATGATCTCAATCGCGCCAGAGATGCTATCATGAAGGATTTCGGTGTCGGTGAAGATGATTTCTCTACTTGCGAAGTCACTTACATCCCGACAGGCGATACTGTCAAAGTTTCCGATGAGGATAAGGCAAAGATCGAAAATCTCATCGAAGACATGGATGGGATCGAAGACGTCCAGGCTGTTTATCATAACGCTGAACTCTAAACTCTGTTCTCAACAAGGGTATCTCTTTACGAGGTATCCTTTTTCTTTGTCTTTATATTCTATGTTGTTTTTGGTAAAATTCTCTTGCTATGAAAAACGAAAAAATCAAAAATCATTTTAAGAAGATGAGCATACATGACATCATCTCATTAGTCTTTATGGGCCTTGCCTCTATTTTAGGGCTTTACATGTCTATCGGCATGAGTGTTTCCATTGCAAATGGAAAGACACTTTTCGGTGACAGCGCAAATCATGAGAACGTGATGGAGACGGCTGTCTCTTCAAGCGATTACATTGTCATGTCCTTGTTCTGGATTCTCACTGTCGCTGTTCTTGCTCTTTTTGTCTATTATCTCGTTTTCAAGAAACCGGATGAAAAGAAACCGGTCAAGAAAGAGATTGTCCAGGGTAAGACTGTCGTAGTAAAGGAAGATAAGAAAGATGAATGACGAAGATCTGAAGAATGACCTTCATTTATTGAAGGCCTGTGAACTTGTCCGTTATTTATATCAGGGTGATGTCCTTACGCTTCAGGTTGTCGCTGATAACGAAGAAGAGGAAGAACATGATCATGACTGCTGCATGGAAGGACTTAACGGGCATCTTTTCGTCATCACATTTTCCGGCGTGAGCGATTTCAAATCAAGCGGTGAAGAATGTGACAACTATGTTCTTAAAGACATGGTCTACGAAGAAGGGTTCCTGTCTCTTTCCTATGATGGCAAAAACCTTTTTGAGCCTGATGCCGAGCTTGAGTTCTCTTTCCACTTTAAGGATATTGATGTCGAGGATGGCGGTAAAATAGAAAGTCCTGAAGTATAAACAATCTAGATGATATCAGTTGGGTTGTAAATAAAACAAACACAATAAAAGTCCTTCTTTCTCTACGTTTCATAGAGTGGGAAGGACTTTTTTGATGTTATTCTTCGTCGATGCCGTCATCACCTTGCTGATGATGCTGTTCGGTGACTTTTTCTCTGATTTCGGTAAGAGCCTGATAGATTTCATCATTGGTGGCATCGGGATGCTTCTGGATATAGGCATCGAATTCTCCGATGATGTCTCCCATATAAGGTTCTTCGTATTCTTCGGAATAGGACTGATCATCATCCTCTTCTTCGTGGTCATGACTATCCTCTGCTTTGACGACATTGTTTTCTGTCATGTATTCAGGATAGGTGTCATCGATCTTGAGGTATTCGTGTTCAGGATCGAAATAGGTGAAGAGCAGTCTGAAGTGGATAGCGACATCCTTCAGGGAATCAAAGAGAGCTTCTCTGACTTCGCTTTCTCTGTCCATGTACATTTCAGGTGCTTCGACTTTGATGTTAAGACGGAAAGAGGTCTGTTCGATACCATCATGGATGATGAAGGATTCCGGTGCAAAGAAGACGAGGTCTTCGTCTTTGCAGCGATAGATTTCGACTAATTTGCTGTGAATCTTTTTTGTGACGTCAATGGCTTGATAATAATCCATGCCAAGAAGAGAAACTGTGATCATGTTGATTTTTCCTTTCAGTTGTTTTCGTTTCCGGAATCGACGTTGATGCTGATATCGACCTTATCGGATAGAGAGCGGAAATCTTTGATTCCGGAGAGGATGTTCTCCGCTT
>CAKUXT010000054.1 GCA_934700375.1 uncultured Bacilli bacterium
CGCCGATGGATGGATTCCCTGGAATCCATCCATCATTGCTATTGCTCCTTGGTCCAGTGAGAGGGGTGCACTACATAGCGAGGTGTTTTATGATTTTCAAAAGAAAAGCTTATGATAGATTATTGGAATGGAAAAACAAGGCCAACGGACAAACAGCTATTTTAATAGAAGGGGCCAGAAGAATCGGCAAGTCCACATTGGTCGAAGAGTTTGCGCGGCAGAACTATAAAAGCTATATATTGTTGGATTTTTCCATCGCTTCCAAAAAAATCAAAGAGTTATTCGAGAATCACTTGGACAATTTGGACACCTTTTTTATGCTCCTGTCTTTTGAAACCGGAGTGTCGTTATATCAACGGGACTCATTGATCATCTTTGATGAAGTCCAAAAATTCCCAAAAGCAAGAGAAGCGATTAAGCATTTAGTAAAAGATGGAAGATATGACTATATCGAAACCGGATCTTTGATTTCGATAAAAGAAAATGTCAAAGATATTCTGATTCCTTCCGAAGAGGAAAGTCTGACAATGTACCCCATGGACTTTGAAGAATTCGCTGATGCCATGGGTGAGTCGATGTTGATTCCCTACATTAAAGAATGCTTTGAAAAAAAGGTACCATTATTGGATCCGATTCATAAAAAAGCTTCTTTCCTATTCAAAGAATATATGATGGTAGGTGGCATGCCTCAAGCAGTCTCTGCCTTTATAGAGAATCATAAACAGTTCGAAGAATGCGATCGTCAAAAAAGAAACATACTCAAAATGTATAGAAATGATATCTTAAAAATAGATAGCATTTATCAATCAAGGATACTATCAATCTTCGATCAAATACCTTCTTTCTTATCATCGCATGAAAAAAGAGTCAAATTAAGCTCATTAGAATCCGATCGGAATGACGGGATTCTTTATGAAGAGACATTTTTCTGGTTGGCTGATTCAATGATCTGCAATGAATGTTTTTCATGTTGTGATCCTAATATAGGTTTATCTTTAACCGAGTCAAGAGAATTCATCAAATGCTATATGGGTGATACTGGCCTTTTATTTGCACATACATTTGATGAGAATATCAATAATGACTTGAGTGTTTACAAGGCAATATTGCACGATAAGCTTTCAGTCAACAAAGGAATGTTCTTTGAAAATATGATAGCCCAAATGCTGACTGCAAAAGGACACAGGTTATATTTCTATAATCATTATTCAAGCGAAAAACACAGAAATGACATCGAAATAGATTTTATTATTTCAAATGGAGATAAAACAACAAACAAAATCATTCCGATTGAAGTGAAGTCATCAAAAAACTACACGACCACATCGTTAATCAAATTCAACGAAAAATACAAAGACAGAATATCACGCTCTTATATAATTCACCCTAAGAACCTATCCATCCGAGAAGATGGTGCAATCTGTATTCCAGCATATATGACCTTCTGTTTATAATAAAAGCAGCGTGATTTCATCTTTTTTCAAATGAAATCACGCTGTTCAATCAAACTTTTCAGATTACTTCTGAATCTTTGCTTCAATCAAATCAGCCAAGGATTCAGCAACATCTTCGACGCCTTCATTCTTGATACTAGAGACAGTGAAGATCTCTGCATTGGGATTGAGCTTTTCGACTCTCTCTTTGAAGTCTTCGAAGTTGAAGTCGAATACAGGAAGGACATCCATTTTGGTGACAAGAACATAATTGGAGACCTGAAACATCAACGGATATTTCAAAGGCTTGTCATCTCCTTCCGGAACAGAGAGAAGCATCATGTTCAAGTCAGATCCCGTATCGAACTCAGCGGGGCAGACAAGATTGCCGACATTCTCCAAGAACACGACATCGACATCATCCAAATCGACTTTGTTAAGAGCATCATACGTCATCTGGGCTGTCAGATGACAGGCACCCATCGTATGAAGCTGAACTGATTTTGCGTTGGTCTTTTCTAAGATTGTATGAGCATCGACATCTCCATCGATATCAGCCTCTAAGACAGAGACATGATATCCTCTTTTTGTAAGAAGAGGAATAAGGGCGCAGAGAAGTGTTGTCTTTCCGCTTCCAGGGGAAGACATCAGATTGATCTGAAAGACTTTCTTCTCTTTCAATAATGTTCTTACCTTTTCTGCTTCCACTTCGTTTTTTGACAATACGTTATCTTTAACGTCAATGATTTCAACTTTATCCATAGTCAAATCTCCTTAGGAAACATTATAAGAGAAAGGCTTTGAAAAAGAAACTTATATCACTCGCTGAAAATGAGACACTTCTGAAAAACAGTCTCTCGTTTTTTTGAGTTATCAAACAAAAGCAGCTGATTTGTTTTGTTTCTTCACGTTTTTCTCTTTTATTTTTTGAACAAGTGTTATACAATTGGTTCATGCGAAATCAATCAACCATCTCCTACAAAGAGAAACATCAGCATCAAAAAAGAAAAATCATCATTCTTCTGATATCGATTTTGATTTTTACTATACTTCTTGCTTTCTTCTCCTTGTTCTTAGGATCATCATCGATGAAATTCAAGGATGCCTTCTTAGGCCTATTCGGAAAAGGTGACAAAATCAATATCCGCATCATGCAGAAGATCAGACTTCCAAGAATTCTCGCTGCCGTCTTATGCGGAATCGGTCTATCGATATCTGGTCTTATCATGCAGACCTGTCTGAACAATCCGATGGCTTCGCCTATGACACTTGGTGTATCAAATGCGTCTGTCCTTGGCGCCAATGTCGCTATTATCATGCTAAGCGGAGGAAAAGTCTCTACCAACAACAACGCAAACTGGAACGTCTTCAATCCTTATGCTGTCTCCTCTATTGCCTTTCTTTTCTCTCTCGGTGCCATATTCCTCATTCTGATCATTGCAAAAACTAAGAATTTCTCACCGGAAACTTTAGTTCTGAGCGGACTTTCTTTATCTTCTCTTTTTACGGCCATCACAACATTATTGCAGTATTTTGCAACCGACACCCAGTTATCATCTGCAGTCTACTGGTCATTCGGAGACTTAGGAAGAGTCGGATACAAAGAGATCGTCATTATGTTGTTTGCAATCTTCATCTCCTATATTGTCTTTACCCTTTATACCAATCAGCTCAACGCTTTATGCTTAGGAGATGATATTGCAAAGACAACCGGTGTCAATACGGAAATGCTTCGCTTCATTCTTTTAGGACTTTCCTCTTTGATCACTGCAACTTGCATTTCCTTCTTAGGTGTCATCTCTTTTTTAGGCCTTATCTGCCCTCATGTTGCTAGAAAAATCTTCTCAAGCAATCATAAATACCTCCTTCCATCAAGCGCATTGTTTGGAAGCATCCTCCTTCTTCTCTCCGATGATGTATCAAGATCCCTTCTGAAAGGTTTCTCCCTTCCTGTCGGTGCACTCACTGCTATTTTGGGAGCTCCTTTCTTCCTTGCCATCATCTTCTCTTACGAAAGGGGGAAAAGACATGCTTGATATCAAAAATCTAAGCTATCATTACAAAAAAGGAGACCATTCTCTAAACGATGTCTCCCTTCAACTTGAAAGAGGAAAACTGGCTGTTCTTTTAGGAAAAAACGGCTCTGGCAAATCGACTTTGATGAAGTGCCTTCTCTCTTTGAACAAGGGATATGAAGGCGAAATTCTCTTAGACGGAAAGAACATCAAAGAGATCAAAAGCAAAGAGGCGGCTAAGCTGATCTCTTATCTTCCTCAGGATATTCCTCATTCCTCTTTGACTGTCTATGACACATTGCTTTTAGGTAGACTTCCTTATCTTTCTTATCGAAACAGAGAGAAGAAAAAAGATGATTATCTTGATCCTATCATTCAGGAGCTGCATCTAGAGAACATCGTCAATATGACAAGCGATGAACTCTCAGGCGGCGAAAGACAGAAGGTCATGATCGCAAAAGCCCTTGTCCAAGAATGCAAGCTATTGGTTCTTGATGAGCCGACCTCCTCATTGGACATCGAAAACCAGACGCTGTTATTGAAACTTCTGAAAAGATTGGTCAGGGAAAAGAACATCTCAGTTCTCCTTTCCATTCACGATATCAATCTGGCACTACGATTTGCAGACGAATTCTTTTTAATGAAAGACGGAAACATGATTTACAAAGGAGAAGCAGAGAAGATAACTGAACAAGAGCTAGAAGAAACTTTCGATACGAAATTCAGATTGCAGACAGACGAATACGGCTATAAGTTCATTTCAATAGGAGAATAGAAGAATGAAAAAACAATTGACGTTATCCCTTTTGACCCTTTTATTGGTCGGATGTGGAACAAACAGCGAAAGCAAACCGACTGAAGAGGCCGAGAAGACTTTTGAAGTCACTGACCTCATCGACAGAAAGAATACAATCAAGGCAAGCGACAAGGAAAGAGTCTTATGCATCGGTGCAGGAGCTTTAAGACTTTATTCTTACATCGGCGATATCAGCAAGATCATCGCTGTCGAAGATATCGACCGCGATGTCAATGCCAACATGTTCGCAGATGTCTCCCGTCCTTACTATGACATCAACAGAGAGTACTTCAAAACACTTCCCAGCTGTGGTAAAGGCGGTCCGAAGGCTCAGCAGGCAGAAGCCGAGGCAATTCTTAACTGCCGTCCGACCATGATCATCTCCGAATATGCTGATGTTTTGAAAGCCAATACCCTTCAGGAACAGGTCGGTGTTCCGGTCATCGTTCTGAAATACGGAAGCAAGTCCGTCTTCGATGACAATGTCAATAAATCCTTGACCTTATTAGGAAAGGTCTTAGGAGAAGAAGAAAAAGCAAAGACGCTGAACGATTACATCGCCAATTGCAAAAATGAGCTTTCCAGTAAAGCCGCAACAGTCAAAGACGAAGACAAGAAGAGCATCTATATCGGCGGATTAGGAAACTGGGGAACACAGGATATCTACTCCACCTCCTCTTCTTTCCCGCTCTTTGAAGTCTCCAATATCAAGAACGCTGTCGATTCTTCCATCAAACTTGAGAACGGACAGCTCGAAAAAGAGGCTTTCCTCTCCCTCAATCCTGACAAGATTGTCCTTGATAGCGCAGGTCTTAAGAAATTCAAGACTACCTATCAGACTGAGATGGAAGCCTTCGAAACTATGGATGCCTTCAAGAACAATGAAATCTATCTTGAGATGCCTTTCAATGCCTATTACACCAACCTTGAAATCGCATTGATGGATGCCTATTTCCTTGCCAGTGTCGCCTATCCTGAAGTCTACAAGGATATGGATATGAACAGCAAGTATGATGAAATCGGAACCGCCTTCTTGGGAAAAGCCTGCTACACCAGCCATGTCAAGACAGCAAAAATGAGTTATGGCGGATTCCAGAAGATTTCTAACATCAAGGACTTTTTAACCAATGTCTAATCCCAATACAACTCAGATTCGCTCTTTCTTCGATGAGAGAGCAAAGACGTGGGATGTTCATGAAAATCACGACTATGACAAGATCAATGCACTTCTTGATAAAGTAGGCATTCTTGAAGGCGACTGCATTCTTGATCTAGCCTGTGGTACAGGAATCATCTCCTCGCTTCTTTATTCCCGCTGTAAAAGAAAGGTCACTGCTGTCGATCTTTCCGAGAAAATGATAAAAGAAGCAAAGAACAAACACATCGATGAGAACAAGGTTGTCTTCAAGGTTCAGGACTTCTATACTTTGAAGGATGGGAATTATGATCTCATCGTCATCTTTGATGCTTATCCTCATTTCCTTCAGCTCAACGAATTCAAAGAAGCCCTCATCCGCAATCTTTCCGATGGAGGCAGATTTGCAATCATCCATGATTTAGGAAGAAAACAGCTTCACGATTGCCATAAAGGAAGAGATGTCTCTCTTCTTAGCAGAGACCTGAACGATCCTAACAAAGAAGCTGAGATCTACAAGAACGATTTCGATATTCTCAAAGCCGAAGAAGGAGAAGACTTCTATCTCCTTGTCGGACAGAAGAAGAAAGTATCCCCTGTCTTATTCACCCTGAGCGAAGAAAGAGACAAAAGGGAGATCAAGACAAGACAGCTTCTCATCAATACCTTCTACTCCCTTCTGAAGGAGAAGAGCTACAACGATATCACAATCAGTGATATCATCAAAGGTTCAAAAGTCTCCTCCAGTACCTTCTACTCCCACTTCAAGACAAAAAAAGACATCATCAAAGCCATCTGTGACAGTGTCTTAGAGCATGTCCTTGCCATCAAGAAAAAGAAAGAGGAAGGGCATGACTTTTCCAAAGAGTCCGATCCGGAATCCTTACTCTCCCATCTCTTCCTCCATATGGAAGAAGACAGAGACGAACTTCTCATCCTCCTTCATGACAAAGACGGAAAATATCTCTTTTACAACAAGATGAGAGAAGGTCTTCTTCCTCTGATGGAATCGTTTGTCGACTGTGGCATCATCAGAAAGGAAGGGATGGAAAAACGCTTCCTATCCTTATTCTTAAGCGATGCATTGACCAGCTATCTCATCCTCTTTTTAGAGAATAATTCAGGCATGAACGCCCCTCTTGCATCGAGCAGATTCCTTCAATTGTTTTAGAAGTCAAAAAGGCATAAATAAAGCACTTTCAGAATGTAAGGGCTTTATTAGCCTTTTTTACTTTTTTGCAAAAAATATTTTCAAAATGTAAGAGCATTTTTCTTTTATTATCGGCCTTTACCGAGTATGATATCTTGTCTTCAAAAATCGTTTAAAAACTTTTTCAAAAAAAGAGAGGTAAACAATATGAAATTTGAGTCTACAGCATGGGATGGCTTCAAAGGCAGCCATTGGAGAAACGACATCAACGTCCGTGACTTCATCCAGAAGAACTACGAGCCTTATGAAGGTGATGCTTCCTTCTTGGAGATCCCTACCAAAGCAACTAACATTCTTTGGTTCGAACTCCAGAAGCTTCAGAAAGAAGCAAGAGCCAAGGGCGGTATCCTCGATATGGATACTGACATCGTCTCTTCTATCACCAGCCACAAGCCTGGTTACATCAACGAAGAGTACAAGGATCTTGAAAAGATCGTCGGTTTACAGACTGACAAACCTTTGAAGAGAGCTTTCATGCCTTATGGTGGTATCAAGATGGCCGAAAAGGCTCTTACCACACACGGCTACACTCCGAATCCTGAACTTCACAAGATCTTCACCGAGTATCACAAGACACACAACGATGGTGTCTTCGATGCCTACACTCCTGAGATGATGCTCTGCCGTCACAACCACATTCTCACCGGTCTTCCGGATACTTACGGAAGAGGAAGAATCGTCGGTGACTACAGAAGAGTCGCTCTTTATGGTATCGACATCCTTATCGAAGAGAAGCAGGACGATCTCCTCAACTGCGGAGACGGCACCATGACCGATGATGTCATCCGTCAGAGAGAAGAGATCTCTATGCAGATCAAGTGCCTCAAGCAGATGAAGGAAATGGCCGCTTCCTACGGCTATGATATCTCTAAGCCTGCCACCAACGCTCACGAAGCTGTTCAGTGGTTGTACTTCGGCTATCTTGCCGCTATCAAGAGCCAGAACGGTGCTGCTATGTCCGTCGGCAGAATCTCTACCTTCTTGGATATCTACATCAATCGTGATTTAAAGAAGGGGATCATCACTGAAAGCGAAGCCCAGGAGCTCATCGACCATCTCGTCATGAAGTTCCGTATGGTCAAGTTCGCTCGTATTCCTTCCTATGACGCCTTATTCTCCGGCGACCCTGTCTGGGCCACTTTGGAAGTCGGCGGTATGGGCGATGACGGAAGAGACATGGTCACAAAGAACGACTTCCGTTTCCTCCACACCCTCGAGAATATGGGTCCTGCTCCGGAACCGAACCTCACTGTTCTCTACTCTCCTAGAATGAGCGAGAACTTCAAGAAGTACGCTTCCCACATCTCCATCACCACTTCTTCCATCCAGTACGAAAACGATGATGTCATGCGTCCTATCTGGGGCGATGACTATTCCATCTGCTGCTGCGTCTCCGCAACACAGACCGGTAAGGAAATGCAGTTCTTCGGCGCTCGTGCCAACCTTGCCAAGTGCTTGCTTTACGCCATCAACGGCGGTGTCGATGAAATGACTCATATGCAGGTCGGTCCTGCCTATGAGAAGATCACAAGCGAAGTTCTCAACTATGATGAAGTTGTGAAGAGCTATGACAGAATGATGGATTGGCTCGCTGGCATCTATGTCAACGTCCTTGACCTCATCCAGTACATGCACGACAAATATTACTATGAAGCTGCTGAAATGGCTCTTATCGACACTGATGTCAGAAGAACCTTCGCAACTGGTATTGCCGGCTTCAGCCATGTCGTCGATTCCCTTTCCGCCATCAAGTATGCCAAGGTCACCGCTATCCGCGATGAACAGGGCATCACAACTGATTTCAAGATCGAAGGCGACTTCCCTCGTTACGGAAACGATGATGACAGAGCTGATGATATCGCTATCGAGCTTCTCCATACCTTCTTAAAGAAACTCAAGAAGCATCACACCTATCGTAACAGCGAACCCACCACTTCTATTCTTACCATCACTTCCAACGTTGTCTACGGCAAGGCTACTGGTACTCTTCCGGATGGAAGAGAAGCCGGAAAGCCTTTGGCTCCTGGTGCCAACCCGTCTTATGGCGCTGAGAACAATGGTTTGCTTGCATCCCTCAACTCTGTTGCCAAGCTTCCTTATGAATATGCTCTCGACGGTATCTCCAATACCCAGACCATGAACCCCGATGCTTTAGGCCACAGCGAACAGGAACGTATCGACAACCTCACTCAGGTTCTCGATGGTTACTTCTCTCAGGGCGCTCACCATCTCAATGTCAACGTCTTTGGCAAAGAGAAGCTTCTCGATGCTATGGAACATCCTGAGAAGGAAGAATATGCCAACTTCACAATCCGTGTCTCCGGTTATGCTGTCAAGTTCATCGACCTTACCAGAGAACAGCAGTTGGATGTTATCTCCCGTACCTTCCACGATCACTTATAATTCATGACTGTCGGTTATTATCAATCCCTGGAATCCTTCGCTCTTGTCGATGGACCAGGGGTTAGAAGTGTTCTTTTCTTAGCTGGATGTCCTTTCCGCTGCCTCTTCTGTCACAATCCGGATTCCTGGGAGTTCTCCAAAAAGAATCCGATCACACCGGAAGAAGCCTATAAGAAACTGATCCGTTACAAACCTTATTGGAGAGATAACGGCGGTGTCACAATCAGCGGCGGAGAACCTCTTGCACAGCTCGATTTCATCATTGAGCTCTCAAGACTTTTCCATAATGAAGGCATCTCAGTTGCAATCGATACAAGCGGTGCTACATTCAATATGAGTGATGCCTACTTGAAGAAGTTCGATGAGCTTCTTCAGGTCACTGACCTCTTCCTTCTTGATATCAAAGCCGTTGATTCTTCTCTTCATAAGAAGATTACCGGAAAAGACAACAAGAACGTATTGGAGCTCTTCTCCTACTTGGACAAGAAGAATTATCCGATCTGGGTAAGACATGTACTTGTCCCTACACTCAGCGATAACGATGAAAGACTTCGTGAAACACATGAATTCCTTTCTAAATTCAAGAACATCAGAAGAGTCGAAGTACTTCCCTATCACACCTTGGGAACGTTCAAATACGACCTGCTGAAGATCGAATATCCGCTGAAGGATGTTCCTGCTCCGACAAAAGAAAGAGTCGAGAACGCAGAAAAGATACTTTGTGTCAAGGATTATCCTGATTACAAGTAAAAATCATGAAAGCAACCTTATTAATAAAATGTGAGGTTGCTTTTTTGTTTTCAGTTTTTTGTACTTCTATCCAATTGTGAACGTCTTTTTTCTGTGCTTGACTATACGTGTCTAAGGAATATAAGTATTTCGATCTTCATTTAATGTTGTCTTCAATGTCGATTCATTCGTGTTGATAGTTTATTCATTCAAACGGAGGTAACTAGCATGCATTTCAATAGTAAATTCATCAAATTCATTTTTCTTAGCTTAGTCGGTCTTTCTCTTTTCTCCTGCAATAATTCAGAGAAATTGAATGAAACGAAAATCAATATAGGTTTTACTGAGAACTATTTCAGGGAAATTCTAAACGATAGCAAAGAACAGTTCTTTCATCAATTCTCTGATGTAAAAGATTTCAATAGCTTTTTCTATGACGAAAGCAAAGTCGAGCTTCATGACCAGAATGCACTGAAAGATTATAACAGCGAATTTTTTATGAATTACAGCGTCACTTTATTGATTGTAATAGGCTCTTCATCCAATGTCCTCGATCAAGTTACTTTTGATAAAGATTCGTTGTGCGTGAATTATTTCTTCACAGTATATAATCCTTCAACAACCGATATTATGATTAAACCTATCATTCATACTGTTCCAACTGCGCAGAAAATCGACTATAAAGTCGACACAAAAATCTAATCATTAGAATAACAGTTTCCAAGTTTGTTTTGTGCTTTCACTTATTTTGAAGCGAGGATTCAAATAAGTCTAAGCACTAGTCTTCTCTCTATAGATTCTTATTCCATCTTTTAATATTTCATTTACCAACTCAGCATTTTCATTAAATTCCGTACTTCGTATCAAATCTACTTTTTTCTTAAGAGTCTCCCTTATTTTTTCAATCAAACCAACAAAACGCAATCCCACCAATGAACAGGATATATATAAATCGACATCACTGTCTTCCTTTGGGCATCCTTTTGCGTAACTACCAAACAAAATGCAAAATGCAATTTGGTCTTTATATTCCTTATCGAATAGCTCTGTCAACTCGCTTTTGATTTTCGCTATCGTCAAAACACCTCGCGTTTCTGTGACTTCGCATTTGCTGTGCAATCCATGAATCAATGCTTGCCGCTTGATTTTATTTCCGTAATTCTCATCATTTTCATAGCGGCGCAAGGA
>CAKUXT010000055.1 GCA_934700375.1 uncultured Bacilli bacterium
TCTCCTCTGACATAGAGGCCGTTTTCAGCGGTGTAAAAGCCGACAGAGGCTTTGTCGTTGATCGTGTGAAGCTTTGTTGTCCAGTCTTTTGTCTTGCCATCGATAAAGGGATCATTGTTGACTTTGACATTCATCATGGCAGTGAAGTCACCCCAATTGGTGGTGGCTTTGACTTTGACCAGCTTCTCACCTAAGGATTTATCATCGACACCATCAGGATAGGTGACTTTGACCATGCCTGTTGTACCGTTTGCGAAATTCGCACTGAGGTATTCGGGAAGTTTTCCTTCTCCGTTTAACGGGAGAGAGTAACTCTCTTCTAAGTTGAATGATTCGATCTTTCTGTTGTCATTCAATGCAATGATCTCTTCAGCCATTCTCTGACCCAAGATAATATTGCTCTCTGCACCGAAATGCCAAGGCTCAAAGGTATTGGAATATAAGTCAGAAGTCGAGACAAAGGAGCAGTTCTTGTCTTCTGTAGCTACTCTTTTCTGAATCTCTCTTAATTTATTGCAGTAACGACCGGCATTGGTTCCGGCTTCAGTCACGACAAAGGGAAGAGAGGACATATCATAATAATCGCGGAAGTCCTTGATGAAATCCTTAAGAGCTGTCTCATAGATCGACATGTTCTTTTCAAATTTCGAGTCCTGTTCGCCATGGCAGAAGACAACGCCATCGATGACAGGCTCATATCCTTCGCTCTTGATTGTCTCAATCGACTGATCGACAAGCTGATAGAGGTTATTGGTCAAAGGACCGGTCGCATTGCCGTTCTTGTCTTCTCTGATCTGTCTCATCTCAAGCTTTGAGGAGATGGCATCATCTTCGATAGCGGATTTAGAATACCAGTGGTCAGTAAAGGTGGAACCGCAGGCAGTATATTTGACGATGACAGATTTTCTTGTCGCTCCGTCTTTCGGGAAGCGTGTTGCCATAATCTTACCCATACCGATTTCAGGGCCGAATTCATTGGCGGAATCGCCAAGACCAGGTTTGACAGGAATCAAAGAGGCGTTTTCAGGAGTCTCAGGAATGTTGACAAGCTGTGGCATCGTCATACCGCTTTGGAGGATATCAACCTCATAGTTCTCTTCCTTGTCTTCGTCGGAAAGATCAGTATTGTGTGCTTTTCCTCTAGCACCGCTCTGTCCGGCTAAGACAATGATATGAATCTTATCATCTTCAACAGGAGCCGGTCTTGTTGTTTCATTTGTCGTCTCTGTAGGCTTCGTTGTCTCTTTGTTCGTATCAGATGTCTTGCCACAGGCAAGCAATGTCAGAGAGAGTAGAGGAAGAAGTGCAGCTTTCATCTTTTTGTTCATTGTCATGACCTCCTATTTGAATCGATGATTTTGTTTGTTCTTTTGCGTTTTTATCTGTCTTCATTGTAGGTGGAATAAAGCGTGTTTACTATCAATAAAATTAATGATGAATCAGAAGAGGGAAGCCCTTGTCTTTTCAAGGAGAAGTTTTGTCAAAGTCGCCTTTGCTTTATATGCAAGGAAACCGATAGAACCATGGAAATTTCCTTTGTCGACATAGAGGGAGAATATCTCGTTTCCATTCAGATAGCTCTTTATTTCATTGCCGATCATCTTCAAGGAAAGCGTGATTTCATCACCGCTAACATACTGATAAGAATAGGTGAAGATATCTCTTGTGTAATTGAAGTCAACCTTGCGTAAGATTAGGTTATTTTCTGTAATAGACAACTCATATCCTCTGAATGAATATGGGTTATCTTTTCCATCCCCGTCTTCTACAAAGTTATTGCAGAATTCGGAGGCGTTGAAGAGCAAGGAGAGAAATCCTCCTTTTTCAATTTCCTCAGGGATCAAAGATAGGCTTGCCTGTGCTTTCGAATAAGGATGATCAAAGATGAATCCAGAGCTTGTCTCATCCCCAGTTCTAAGTCCGTCAGGCACCTTTTTCATCTCGTTTCTGAAGAAGAATTTCTCTTTGTCGAAGTCTTCTTTGAAATTGAATTCAACAGGTTCTGCTTCTTTTACTTTTTCAAAGTCGATAGAGGCAAAATAGATATCGTCCTGACCAATCAAAGAAAGTGTCTGTGGGCCTTTCTTCAATGGAATAGTTGTCAACAAGACTCTGTCTTCATCGTTTCCTGATTCCTCTTCCAGATAGATCGGATAGAGAAGTCCGTTACCTAATCCGATCGAGAACTGCTTGAAGGCATATCCTTTTCTCAGCGTTGCACAGATCTGATATTCACCATCTTCAGGAACATGGATTCGATAGGTTGCCTCTTTTCCTTCTCTGATATGAATATAAGGAGACATCGGAGAAACAGATTTGCTCAGTCTTGAATCAAAGCTGTTTGCCAAGAGAATATGATCCTTATAGTACTCTTCTTCGGAAGAGCCTAAAGCGAAACGGGAGAGTGAAGTCGAGCTGATTCGTTCGAATCGATTGTTGATGAGATAACCGACCTTACCAGGTTCAAAGGAGGCCGGGTATCCGTAAAGCTTCTCCATATGATCGAAATAGAAGGCGATATAGCCTTTTCTATACTGCAACAGATAGGAATGAAGAACATCGTCGCGATATTTTCTCTTCAGAACGATCTCTTTGATGATTTCCTCTTCAAAGCATTTCTTTCCGATGATGATCTTATCGCCTAAGAAATCGATGAAACCATAATGGTTATCATCGATGAAAGAGAAGAGCATTCTTCCCTGGCCGACATTGTTGAATTCGACTGTTAATGTCTCATCAGAGAACTGATCAAGAACATAGGCCCCCTTCTCTTCGACTAACATATCGACATCTTTTGCTGTCTTTGCTTTTTCCACAAAGGGAATATTGTTTTCTCTTGCACCATTGACAGCAAGCCTATCAGAATAGAAGGAAAGACGAGAGAGATTGTAATAACGTTCTCTGTTATCAAGAAGGTTATGATAGATGATGAAATAGGAATCAAGATCAGGTCCTAAGACTGTGCAAGAATGACCTAAGCCATAGAATTC
Organism: uncultured Bacilli bacterium; assembly: GCA_934700375.1. Classification (GTDB taxonomy): domain Bacteria; phylum Bacillota_I; class Bacilli_A; order RFN20; family CAG-288; genus Enterosoma. Next base: position 2,991 of record CAKUXT010000055.1, read on the forward strand.
TTTTCTTGTCGAGATGAGAATCGTATCCTGTCTGGTATAGAAGAGGGGACAGAGAAGATCAGAGCCATCTTTCACAGTCGCATAATCGACGCGGTAATCTGTCGAAAGAAAGTGGGCACCGCAATAAGTGAGATAATACTTTCCGTATCTCTTCAGCATATATGGGCCTTCGTTCCATCTTCCTAAATGACAGGAAGAGAGGAAGGTTTCCTCTTTTCCGATTGTTTTGAAGTCATTGCTGACGGAGTAGACTTTCAAAGCATCGTCAAAGGCAGCATAGAGATAGATTTTTTCATCGGAATCGATAAAGAAGGAACCATCGATTTTTCTTTCTAGATTCTTGCTGATGCACTTAAACGGTCCACAAGGAGAAGAGGAAGAGAAGATATAGTGTCCGTTACCCGATGGGCTTGCTACCATATAGAACATGCCGTCATAGTAACAGACTTCTGGAGCAAAAGGAGTCTCAGACTCTGGATGATTAGAATCCTGATCATAATCATAGATCACGCCTTTTCCTAAGATGTGATTGTCGACCGGCTCATAATGAAGAAGGTCAGTCGAACAGTAGGCGTACAGCTTTCTTCCGCCTTTTGTGAAATAGAGATAGTATTTTCCGTCAAAGCGCAAAACAAAAGGATCAGGACATTCCACATGACCTTCCATAGCAATCTTATTGTCGTAAAATGACGATATAGTCACATTCTTGTTCCAATCCTTGTTATTCATGTTTTGCCTCTGTTATTCTTTTCCGTAAATTTCGATATCGTTGATCTGTCTTGCACCATCGGTGTCAAAACCGATAACGACTTTATCCGCTTTGATCTCGTTGAACTGATAAGTGAAGGAAGAGCACGGACGGATGAATTCTTTTTCAAAGTCCACATATTCGCTCTCGCGGAATGATGTATCTAAGATGACATTTCCATTTCCGAATGAAATATATGAAATGTCAAAAAGATAATGTTCGTAATCAGCCGAGTTATAGATAGCAAGTCCGGCAATGGTGCATTCTTTGCCAAAGTCAATTTCGACATAGGATTTTCCGCTTCCGAGCTTTGCTTCTTTATTAGCTTCTTGAGGAAGATTGTAGTGTTCGACAATGCGTTTGTCATTGAGATACTGACTGTCGGTGATATTCTCAGTGATCACTTTTTTTCCATAAGCGATATTCTTATAGCCGCTGATCTCTTCAGGAAGAGGCTGAATGGAATAGGAAGGACCTTTTGCAAAAGGAGCACCGGTGACAGAATCGAAATTGAGATAGTCAAAACCGAAAGCTCTTCCGCTCTTGCTATCGCTTCTATTGATATGAGCGTGATAGCCGATCATATATTCATCGCCGACTTTGAAGAAGCAGTGATGTGCAGTTCCGGACATAAAGCCTTCCCACTGCCCATAGACTTTTGAAGTCGACATGCCGCCTGCATATCCTAATACGACATTGGTCCACTGATGAGAAGCATCGCCTTTGTCTTTCAATTCCCAGGATCTAGTCTCATCATAAGGCTTTTTGTATTCGCCTAAAGGAGAATCGCTCTCTGCATAGCAGACAGTATAATAGCGATCAGGATAGTGGTTGACAGAGTAGGTAAGATAGTATTTTCCGTTGACAGGAGACTTGATCATATACGGGCCTTCTGCAACACGGAATCCTTGATATGCTTCCCAGGATAGAGTCTTCAAAGAAGGGTAGTCAGCACTTGGAGAACCAGGGACGACCAACGTGACAGAAGTAGACATATCCAAGGTGACAGGATCAAGCATCTTGGCACCCTTGATATACTGCATGACGCCGCTTTGATAGACAGACCAGAACATATAGCTTTGTCCATCATCGTCGGTGAAGACAGTCTGATCGAGAACAGAGAGTCCGACTTCATCATCGATGCATTTGAAAATCGCTTCTTTTGTGCCGTCGAGTGCTTTTCCGTTAGCATCACTTCCGACGTAATCGACAAAAGGACCGGCTGGATTATCGGATGTAAGAACAGTGATACTTCTTCTTCCGCCGCTTTTTGCACTGTCAGAATAGTAAAGATAGTAAGTTCCATCGATATAGCGGATTTCAGGAGCAAACATCGCTCCGCCTTCCGCCCAATGTCCTTTTGGCTTTGGATAGATGTTCATATGAAGGTTGAACTTATTGAAATCATCCGTATCATAGCAGTCAAAGCCTTGAGAACCCGTTCTGTCTGTTGTTCCATAGACATAGTATTTCCCGTCTTCGCCTTTGATGACATCAGGATCAGGAAGTTTGACAGCAGAGAGGTCGTTTCTATACCACATCGTCTTATCAAAATCAGCCTTCGGATTCGTATCAAGAGCATGATCGATGTACTCGAAATCAGAACTTGTCGGTTTGACTTTGTCCTCTTCTGCAATCGTTGTCTTTTCGATAGATGATTCGATTTCGCTTGTCTTATCTGTTGCATTTCTGCAACCGGCAAGCAAGCTTGGAATCAACATAAGAATACTAGTTAGTTTTTTATTGTTCATTTTAATCTGGGGCCATCCAATTCCTCATCGAAGGAAGGCTTTGTCGTATTGATATACGGGAAGCCTTTTTCGTCCCAAAGAAGCTTATCCATAAACAGACGTCTCGTACCGAAAGAGTCTTTTGAAGAGAAGGCATGATAGTAGATCCAATAATCACCCGCATCATCTTTGATGACAGAGTTGTGACCAGGACCTGCGACATTCTCATTATCGACACCAGCCCAGAGGACCATTCTTCCCTTTGTCGTCCCGCTTCCGGAAGCAGTGAGTGGGAAGTTATTCTGATCAAGATAAGGTCCCTTGATGTCTTTGCTCCTACCGACTAAAACACGATAAGTGGATTTCTTGCCTTCACAGCAAGTTCCGGAAGAGCCGAAGTAATAGTAATATCCTTCTCTCTTGATGATATATCCGCCTTCATATTGGCTTCCATCCCAACCAGAGGGCTTTCCGCCGATAAGAATCTTGTTCTTTTCCTGATGTTCGACACCTCCAAACAGGGAGATTGTCTGATCATCATTCTGAACGAGCTGAACAAGATAGTCGCCTTGGAAGGAACCGACTGTCATATAGATGTCACCAGTTTCTTCTTCGACGATGACATTCGGATCGATTGCATTATCAATGCCGATTTCCTTATAGCTGAAAAGCTTTCCCTGATCGACATAAGGTCCGCCGATATTATCGCTTGTTCCATAACCGACACCGCAGCAGGATCCCCATCCGGAAAGGGAATAGAAGTAATACCAGGTATTGCCGATCTTCTGGACATCAGGAGCCCACATGCCTACGGTTTTTCCAGGCTGGACTTCTTCTCCCCATGTCGGAAAATCGATAACCTTGTCACCTTGGGCATAGACCTGCCACATGCAGCCGTCTTCGCTATGAAGAATGACACGATTGGTGCTGAAGGAATAGAATTCTCCTGTTTCAGGATCTCTGACAACAGAGGGATCAGCGACTTCACCATTGTAGGTTGTACCGGAATCAGTCGTTACCAAAACGGGATTGGAATAGGTAGAGGAAGTGTATTCGATGGTCTCTGTCACTTTGTTTTCACTCTCGACAGGCTTTTCAGCTTCAGTCTGTTTTTCGCTTGTTCTTCCGCAGCCAGTTAGCATTGTAAGCATAGATAAGAATAAAATACTTTTTTTCATATTTCCCCCTATTCTTTAGTCAGCCTTCACCCAATCGGCAATAGTATCACCGGAGTTGACATCGAAGACAAGGACTTTGTCTGTATCGAATGATAATTCAACATCTTCGTGCGGTTTCACCAAAGTGCCTGTCGAAATCTTGGCAACCATTTCTTTATTGTCGAATGTAGTATGAAGCAAAAGTTCGCTTCCTAATAATTCGACGACATCGCTCTGACAGGTGAACTTGCCGCTCTTGTTCTCATTCTCGAATTCCTGATCGAGGTGGATGTGTTCAGGTCTGATACCGACACGGACACTATGAGGATCTGTCAGAGCGGATTCGTATTTTCTAAGCAGTTCTGTCAAGGTCACAAAGAGGTTATTGGTAAGGATGATGGAGCTGTCTTTCATATGGATGACGTTCTTATAACCGCTGACAGCCTTCTTGGCCTTTCCATGTCTCTTAGTATAGAAGAGAACTTCTTCTTTGCCTTCTTTTTTCTTCTTGCTGAAGGCTTCGACATTGTGAAGGATGCCAAGTTCTTTGCTGGTGATGCCAGTGAGGTTATATAAGGCGTGATGGATTCTATTAAGTGCAAATTTGACGCTCTTATAGTTTGTTTCATCCATACCTTCTAATGCGGCGATAATGTTATCGCCATCCTCATCTGCACCCTTGATATCATTGGCGATGCGTTTGATTTCTTCGAAACTCTTACGTTCATCAACTGTGAGTCCAAACGCTTCCTTTTTATCTTTTCCTCTTTCATCAATCGATGCTTTGAGCTTGTCGAAATAAAGGATGCCTTCCATCTTCTTGACAGCAGGCTTATTAAGAAGCTCTTTTGTCTGAGCAATCTTTCTAGAATAGAATTCATCATGGACTCTCTTATAGTCTTCAGAAAGCTTCATTCGGTATCCGTTTTCAAAGACAAGGCTTCCGTTTTCATAGGTACCATCAAAGATATTCATGGCAGGAGAGCCGATGAAGGTAGCGACGAAAATATTGTTCGGATGGTTATAGATGACACTGGGTTCATCGATTTGCTGTACCCAGCCTTTAGACATGACAGCGATTCTTGTCGCCATCGTCATGGCTTCTGTCTGATCGTGAGTGACATAGATCGTCGTAGCGCCGATCTGTTCATGGATTCTGACGATTTCACTTCTCATCTGAACTCTAAGTTTCGCATCGAGGTTAGAAAGAGGTTCATCCATCAAGAAGAGCTTTGCATTTCTGACGATGGCTCTTCCTAAAGCGACTCTTTGCATCTGACCGCCGGAGAGTTCTTTCGGCTTTCTGTCAAGATAAGGACCAAGGTCAAGAATTCTTGCTGCTTCAAAGACCTTTTCACGGATTTCCTCAGCAGTCAGTCTTCTCTTGTAATGGACTTCATTTCCGCTTTCATCAAGACAAGCCAAAGAGACAGAATCGACATGATAGCCTTTTTTCGTGATCATGGCGTTCTCTTTTTCAATCTCGACATCCAAAGCGGCAAGGACCATTTCCTTGTTGCTTAAAACATCATCAAGAGAAGAAGGAGCCTTCTTCAGAATGGCCTTCATTGTCGTGACTCTTGTCTTGAGCTTTGTCGCACAATAGATAGGAGCTTTGTTGAATCCGACTTTGTTCTCCTGGCTTTCTTTAAATGCTTCATAGATAGCACCAGGATTGAGATAAAGTCTTTCGGCTTCTCTCTTGTCCAACTGCTTTTCTGCATAGCGGACTTTATCATAAGTTCTCACCTTGAGCGGGAAAGCGATGTTTTCATAAACGCTCATCTGAGGATAAAGAGCATAGGACTGGAAGACCATGGAGATATCTCTGTTCTTGCTTGCGACATAGTTGGATAACTCTTTTCCGATGTAAAGAGAACCGGAAGAGATATCCTCTAATCCTGCGATCATTCTAAGCGTTGTGGATTTTCCGCATCCGGAAGGACCGACAAGAACGATGAAATCATGAGGATTGATATCTATATTGAAATCATAGACGGCCTGAATACCGTTAGGATAAATCTTATTGATATCCTTCAGTTCGACAAAGGCGTCGATGTTCTCGTTGATGATCTTTCCATCGACTTTCTTAAACATCGTGTTTTCCATATTTGCATTATTCATGCTTCACCCCCTATTTGACACCGAGTCTCTCGTTCAGCGCTCGGATTTCCTTCGGATCGACTTTGTATCTTCTGTCGAATGTCAATAGACCATTGACTTCCTGTTCGACATCGGTAAGCTGCGTATAGCAGATTCCGGTGATACATTCGGATTCTTCAATCGCCTTATAGATTCTTGTCAGGTCGTTGATGTAATGGCTTTCGTCCTGACAAGTCGTATAGCCCCAGTTTTTCCCGTTTCCAGTATCTTTGTTGAAGGCGATGCCGCCGAATTCACTAAGTAAGATCGGTTGTCCTTCATCCTGATAACCGGGATTGAGAATGAATCTTCTGATGTTGTCGTAATTGAGAATGTTCTTTCTTGTTTTCAGCGCATTCTTGAATTTTTCATACGTCTTTTCGTCTCCTTCCTGTCCGTGACAATAGTTGTGGACAGTGATGAGATCAGTCTTGCACTGTTCCCAGCCATCATTGGAGATGACAAGGCGGGAAGGATCAAGAGAATGGATCATGTCATATAAAGAGAGCGCGAAGCTTTGAATCTCTTTGTCGTAAGGGATTCCTTCAACACCCCATGATTCATTTAACGGCGTATAGGCGATGATGGATGGATGGTTGTAGTTGTTCTTGACGATTTCAATCCATTCGTTCAGCATTCTTCGAGGAGAATCTTTGTCATATCCGTAATTGGATGCACATTCCTGGAAGAGATAGAATCCCATCTTGTCGCATAAGTAGAGGAAATAAGGATCTTCGACTTTCTGATGGATTCTGCATCCATTGAAGCCCATCTCCTTCATCATCCTGATATCATCTTCCATCTGTTTTCTGCTACCGGTGAGAAGTCCGCCTGGATAATAGCCTTGGTTGAGGACAAGCTTGAGATAGACAGGTGCTTTGTTGATCGTCACATAGCCGTTTTCACTCGACACTTCTCTGAAACCGAAGTAAGAGGAGATCGCGTGAAGCTTCTTTCCTTCTTTGTCCTTAAGTATGACCTTCAGGTCAAAGAGAAAAGGATGTTCAAAGCTCCAGATTCTCTCATTGACGAAATAATCAAGAAGAGAAATGACATACTGCTTTTTCTTCTTATCGACATTGAAGGTGAATTCTTTTTCGTCATTGTCGTTTTTGATAATGAAAGTCAGATAGCCTTCATCTGTTGTCAGCTTGACATCAAAACGGAGCGTATATTTGTCTAAGAGCGTTGTCAGATAGAATGAGGAGATTCTCTTCTCATTGACGACTTCCATCCATACGGATTTATAGATGCCGCTTGTTCTTGTATAGAAGATCGCATGGCTCTTTTCTTCCCAGTCCTGCTTTCCTCTAGGGATGGAGCGGTCAGTGCTCGGATCAAAGCAATAAAGGACAAGGTCATTGTCTTTCTTGTTGAGATAATCGCTGACATCGACACTAATACCGGCATTGGAGCCGATATGTTCTTTAACGCGATGTCCGTTGACATAGACAATGCAAAGATAATCCACACCCTCAAAATGAAGGATGAGTCTTTCATCATCTTTCATTTCGGGTGTTTCAAAAGTGCGATGATACCAAAGGTAATCGTGGAAAGAGGGATCATTGATCGTAGAAAGTTCAGATTGGAAGCAGTACGGAACAACGATTTTTCTTCCGTATTCATGATAAGAGAACCAATGTTCTCTCAGTCCTTTGTTCTCATCATCGAAATCAAAATCCCACTGTCCATCTAATGACAGGAAGGATTCACCTTTGAAATCTGGGCGTGGATATTCAGTTTGCATAATTTCTCCTTAACGTTTGATACCGGCGCTTGCCATACCTTCGATGATTTTATTTGCAGCGATAAGGTACATGACAAACACAGGAAGTAAACAGATGACACCGCCTGCTAAGGCTGTGCCGATCAAATCAGCCGACTTTGAGTTGTTGATGATATAAGCCATACCGACCTGAAGCGTCCATAATTTGGAGTCTTTGACGCCGTATAAC